>JAHJDQ010000023.1 GCA_018812355.1 Nanobdellota archaeon
TCTTTAATTCTCGAATGATCCACCTTCTTTTTTTTCATTTAATTTGTACATTGTAGCATCACCAAAGCACAATGTTAATCAGTTCTTTATAAATGTAAAGAAATGTTAACCAATTACGATACTAAACATTTATGATGTATATGTTTAGGAATAATACTCTTTCATTAATAAACGTTTAATCTTATTAATTGATCTTTCCCAAGAAAAAGAATAAGCAACCGTTTTACGGGCATTTCTTCCTAACTTCTCTTTAAATTCTGGTTCGTTAATCACTTTTTCAATTTTTAAAGCTAACATGGTGGCGCTGTTCCGAGGAAAGAAAATTCCGTTGTGATCTTTAACAATATAATTCTTCATCATCCCTACTTTAGTGACGATAACAGGTAGACCAGTGGCCATTGCTTCTAAGGTAGCTAAACTAGTTGTCTCGGTTAAACTGGGCAGGACAAAAATATCCGTCGCTCTTAGATAATCTTCCACATTCTTGACAAAACCAGTAATCGTACAATTATTTAATTCTTTAAACTTCTCTTTATGTTCATCTTGACCGTCGCCAACTAAGAGAAGATGATAATTTTCTTTGTCAGGGAGTTTATTGAACGCTTCTATCAAGACCAAAGTGTTCTTTTCTTTCGTAATACGACCGACGTAAGTAATGATAGTTTTGTTTTCTGGTAGGTTAACTTTCTTTTTACTGGCGATTTTATCAGTGGAAGGAGAAAATCTTTCAATATCCACACCTAAACGGGCCACTTTAATCTCAGCCGTGATGCCTTCTTCTCTTAACTCGGCCTCTAGTTCTGGATAGGGAATCAAAATCAATGAACAGCTGTTAATGATTTTCCGAATGAGGAATTTCGTGCTGTGGTAAATTGTCCTAGTGAAAGAATTGTCAATAAAATTTTCAAAAAATTCGAAGAGGTTAACATGCATATAAAAGACACATTTTTTTTTATTACTAACAGCATAATCAATGGCCAGAAAACTAATCGCGGCCGGACCTTGCGCAAAGACCAGATCCGATTTTTTTACTTCATGCTTAATTTTTTTCATATTTTTAGAAGAAATTTTAATTGATTTATAGCCGGAAGAGCCAATTAGTTTTGACATGTCCAGAAAAGTATGTTTCTCATTATCATTTTTTTTCTGTAAATTGGGAACGATTAAATGATAACTAAAATCTTCTTTAATACGTTTAACAAACTCTTCGACAAATCTGAGTGTACCGTCTGTTTTAGGATAATAAGTATCGACGGCAATGAGTAATTTTGGTTTATCAATCATTTTATCCGGAAAAATTTTTCTCCAAACATGGTTCTTATTTTGAAGCCTTCTTTAATCGCTCTAAAGATTAAAAGGAAGACAGGATAGGCAATGTGAATTTTCTGGCTGCGGAATGTTTTGAGAGCTTTCATTTTTAAGGAAAAAGTTTTGGTGATATTAACAAATAAAGCGGGGAAACTGGTTTTTAAAGAGACTGGATTCCAGATGGAGTAAGTGTAGAGTTCCGGCTTTCTCTTACCTTTAATTTTATCATAGATATCTAAAGTTAACTTGTAGACAGCTTTATGGTCCGGATGAGGATCCTGAATACTATGAGTAAAAATTTTTTGAGGTTGGAGAGTTTTGATTAGAGGGAGAATTTTTTTTTCTATGTTTTTTTCTTTGTACTGATTAAGAAAATCAAACTCTTTTAAATCAAAAATGTAGGTCTGGCAGCCTAAGAGTTTACTGGCTTCCAAAGCTTCATGTGCACGCATCTTCTGAACAACTTTTTCTTTGAGCCAGGGATGGGAACCTTCCCCATAAGAAAAGACAATAGAAAGAATTTGTTTACCCTCCTGGGCATACTTCGCTATTGTTCCGCCGGCACCAATGACAAAATCATCTGAATGTGCACCAAAGACTAAAATTGTTTCTCTTTTTTTCATATAGGAAGAGGATATTTATTTTATTTAAGAAGTTTTCTGAATTCATTGACTAAATTGACGATAAATTATAACAATTACTAGAAACATTCTATTTCTGACCACAAAAGTTTATTAATCATTATTTTACCAAAACCATAATGGGAAGACCTTTGAAACAATTAACAATAGCAAACGCAGCTGCAGGTAATTGTAAGAAATGGGAAGTACAGAAAGTAGCAAAGATTCTTAATCGTTTTCCGAATTTTTTAGAGAGTGAAGTTATTGTCACTTCTTCCCTAAAAAAGTTAGAAGCAGCTCTGATTAAATATCGTGATTACCATCCTGATATTTTAGGTTTTATGGGAGGAGATGCTACCCTTTCTCAAGGTTTAACCAAAGCAGAAGAAATATGGGGTTGGATTCCCAATCAAATCGCTCATTTTCCTGCTGGTAAAGTATGTAATTTAGCGAACGAATTAAGATTAAATGGTGGTCTGAGAGATAAGTTAAAGAAAAGAGTCCAGATTCCTTATACTGAAGCAATTCAGTTAGCTCGCGAAATGAGTGATAAAGCAAGCTTCAATCAAGAGTTTAAAACCGAAGAAATTGATTTATTAGACGTTAACGGAAGAAAAGGCTTTAATGTTGCTTTAGGAGCTGCTCCTAAATTAATCTGGGCCTATTTTCATCATTCCAAAATAGAGTACAATAGATTAGAAGAAAGATTAAAAATTTCTGCTACAGAAGAATATCAAAAAGTAATTGATCAATGTTTTCAAAATAGCAACGGTTTACTCAGAAGTCTCGGAGCGGTTTATGCTCTTTCTACTGCTTTAGAAACGATTGTTTCTTCTGTAAATCCGCATTCTTCAAGGAATAAGTTTTATGAACAACCTTTTTTAGGACAGGTCTTTCTGGACGGGGAAGAGTTTATTTCTGATCAACTTAATACCATCTACATCTCTTCTTGTGGAACACTTAACTTTGGTGTTAAAGGGATTACCTTAAAAGTTATTCCGGAAGCGCGAAAAGCAAAAGGGAAAGTACCAATAGCTTTATCCTCAGAATCAGTGTGGGGAGTAGTTAGTCAGTTATGGGGATTGTATAAAGGAAAGGAATTAGACTTAGCAAGTTATCACGCTCCGGAAGAGGTTAGAATTGTTGGAAAGGAACCAATAATTTATCTTGTTGAGGACGATCTTTTTGCTGCTGACGAGTTGATGATTAAATATAATCGTACCTTAAAGTTTATTTCTCCTTCGTGAGCAGGGCACGGCGCGGTAGATTTTGTTCGTTTCACTAACAAAATGCGCCTCCTTTGGCACTGCTCACTCACATAAAAACCCGATTATTTTTTAAATAGAAAGATATTCCTAGTTTATTATGAAAATCCTGACAATCCATGCGGACTTTATTGAGTTTCAAGCTAAGAAGAAAGCTTTTAAAGGTGCAGAAGAAGGTATTTCTAAAGATAAACAGAAAGTTGAAGAATGTTTAGTTGTCTTTACGGCAGTAGAAAAGAGTGATGAAAATAATCTTAAGGCTGTTACGAAAAGATATGTTAAAGAGATTAAAGATATTGCTCAACAAGTTAAGGCTGAAAATTTAGTATTATATCCTTATGCTCATTTAAGTTCTTCATTGTCTAATCCGAAAAGTGCAGAAGAGTTGATGAAAGATGCTGAAAAAATTCTTAAGAAGGATTATAAAGTTGTGCGAGCACCGTTCGGCTGGTACAAATCATTTAACATTTCTTGTAAAGGTCATCCTTTATCAGAATTAAGTAGAGAGTTTAGTGCTGAAGGAAAGGGTAAAGTTAATGTTAAGGAATTATCTAAAGAAGAGATTAGTTCGTTATTAAGTCAAATTTCTCGTTCTAGATTAGATACATCTAAACTAAAAGATAATGATCATCGTATTCTTGGTCAGAAGTTAGATTGGTGGAGTTTTAACGAAATTGCTCCAGGAATGGTTTTCTGGCATGATAAAGGTTTAACGATTAAAAATTTATTAATTGATTATTGGCGTGATGTACATCGTCGTAGTGGTTATACAGAAATTTCTACACCGCAAATTATGGATAAGAGATTATGGCAAGTCTCAGGACATTGGGATAAGTATAGTGAAAATAATTTTGTGACAGAATATGAAGGTCGTCCTGCCTTAGTTAAACCAATGAATTGTCCAGGCGGAATGTTAGTCTATAAAACAAGTCCTAAATCCTATAAAGACCTACCGATGCGCGTTGGTGAGATGGGCATAGTTCATCGACAAGAACTATCAGGAGTATTAGCAGGATTGTTTAGGGTAATTCAGTTTACACAAGATGATGCCCATATCTTTTGCACAGAAAAACAGTTAGAAGATGAAGTTAGTAAAATTATTGATATAATTAAAGAAATGTTCGCGACGTTTAATTTAAAGTTTAATCATATTGAATTATCAACCAGACCGGAAAAAAGGATTGGTTCTGATCAAGTTTGGGATCAAGCAGAAAAAGCGTTAGAGAAAGTTTTGAAGAAAAGAAAGATGAATTATAAAATTAATCCAGGGGATGGAGCTTTTTACGGTCCGAAGATTGATTTCCATTTAAAAGATTCTCTTGATAGAACTTGGCAGTGTTCAACGATTCAATTAGATATGGCCCTACCAGAAAGGTTTGAATTAGAATATGCTGATAGTGATGGCAAGATGAAACGGCCAATCATGTTACACTGGGTAGTTTACGGAGCGATCGAAAGATTTATTGGAATTATGGTAGAACACTTAGCAGGAAAATTACCATTATGGTTATCTCCGGTACAAGTTAAGGTATTGACGATTACAGATGATCAGATTCCGTATGCTAAGAAAGTTGTTGCTGAATTAGTTAAGAATGGTCTTCGAGTAGAGTTAGATGATCGTGCTGAAAGTATGGGCAAGAAAATAAGAGATGCAGCGATGGAAAAAGTTAATTATATCGTTACGATTGGCGAGAAAGAAGTTGCTAAGAAAGTATTAGCTGTTAGAGATCGAAGTGGTAAGACTAAGTTTGGTGTTAATGTAGATAAGTTCGTTAAGGATTTATTGAAAGAAGTTGAAGGGAAGGAGATTAAATAATCAAACCAAATAAATACCTTCTAAAGCCTTCTTGACAATACCTTCACAATTCTGAATCTTAAACATTTGTTCAGATTTGAGGTTGGCTTTCTTGACCTGTCCTAATCTGTCAAGAACTTGCAGGTAAATTCTGATCAAGTCGCCTTCTAACAAATTCGTTTCTTTAAGGACGGCAAAGAAATCTCGGTCATGGTAAATTGGATGAATAAAAGCAGTAACAAGTTTTAAATTTAAAAATTTCTTTTCCCGACTTAAGTATTGATTCTGATACAAAATATGTTTTAAATTATTTGTTTGCTCATCAGAATAAGTTTGTCTAAATTCATGATTAACTCTCTTTTCGTAAGTTAAAGCTGCTAAAACCAGGAGAATTTGGTATTCATCTAATTGTTCAAAAATTTCCGTGGCAAAAATCTCACCCATACTAATTTCGTCAGCATAAACTCGTGCTGAAAATAATCCCTTCTCAGTTAATTTTCCTTCTTGCAGATAATCATATTTTTTTAACTTCTTAACAATATTATTATAAGTTGCTAAAAGAATTTTACTAGGAACGCGAGCATAATCATTTCCGTACTTTTGGTAGGAATTAAAACTTAAACGTAAAATCTTTTCAATTTCTTGATCACTATGCTGATTAATTAAATTCAAGACTGTATTAACTGAGATGCGAAACTGTGACATAATTGGATCCATGTCTTTATTAGTAATTTCTTTAATTTCGTGATAGCGAAAGGTCGGCCGGTAAATTGTTACAATAACATAACCAACTTTGTCAATCCCTCTTCTTCCCGCTCTCCCTGCTATTTGAAAGTATTCCTTACTATTAAGATTTCTAAATCCTCTTCCATCAAATTTTCTTAATGAATCAAAGATAACTGTCTTTGCAGGCATATTAATCCCAACAGCAAAAGTTTCCGTAACGTAGAGAACTTTAATCAAACCCTTAGCAAACAATTCTTCAACGATTAGTTTTAGAATCGGTAACAAACCGGCATGATGATAACCGATTCCTCGCGGAAGGGTTTCTTTTAAAACTTTTGTTGAAAGTAATTTATTAATCTCCGGAGGAGCGTCCCTTAAACTTTTCTGGATGATTTTGGCAATTTTCTCATCTCTCTTGAATAACCCTGTTCGCGCTAACTCTTTTGCTTTCATCTGACAAGCATGACGTGAAAAATGAAAATAAAAACAAGGCAGTTGATCACGAATTTCTTGAATCAGCTGGACATGATTCGGACGAGGAATTTTCTTACTTCTTTTTTTACCACGAAATTGATGATAACGGGGAACAGATTTATCATCACGAATTTTTTCTAATGTTGTTAAACCTAACTCAACATCATAAAATGATTGTTGCAAGGGAACGTTTCTTTCTGTAGCAACAACAGTATCCACCTGATGATGTTTAATTGCCGCAATCCATCTACTAAATTCTTCGGCATTAGGAATCGTTGCTGATAGACATAAGAATCTTACAGTTTCTTTACTGTAAATTATTGATTCTTCCCAAACATAACCTCTTTCGATATCGTTAATGAAATGAATCTCGTCGAAAATGACATAAGCAATATTTTGAATTTGTTGATCATTACTAATAACCATGTTGCGATAAATTTCTGTGGTCATGATCAGAATCTTAGCGCTAGGATTAATGACAATATCTCCGGTCATTAAACCGACTTTACTTTCTCCGTATTCTGCCGAGAAATCTTTGTATTTTTGGTTAGATAAAGCTTTAATCGGGGCAGTGTAAATAATTTGTTTGTTATTATTTCTGTTTTTATAGATAATATATTCGGCAATTAATGTTTTTCCTGAACCTGTGGGAGCGGAAACGACGACAGAATTATTCTTTTCTATAGCTTCGACTGACTCTTCTTGAAACTTGTCTAAAATAAAACATTTAAATTGCATTTTCGTCTCTTTTTTAAATATAAATAGATTATTGTTACTTAAAGTTATTGGTAAGATTATCAAGTACAAAAATCAGACAACCCTATTTCCGCTTAAACTTCTTCTCCAGTTCGTCAATAGAAACTTTAATCATGATACTTCTTCCATGCGGACAGGTATAAGGCAGCTTACAGTTAGCTAATTCATCTAATAGTTTTTGCATCTCACCAACAGTAACTTCATCGCCAGCTTTTATTGAAGCACGACAGGCCATTCTGGTAATAATCTCTTCCTGAATTTGTTCGAGTTTATTTTTGCCATATTTAAAATTGTTAATAATTTCGTAAAGTAATTCTTTTGGTTGTAATTTACCAAAAACAGAGGGAATTGTTTTCAATAAATAAGTATTCTCGCCAAAAGATTCCAATTGGAAACCAAAATGTTTGAGTTCGATTAAATTTTCTTTGATGAGAATTTTTTCAGTTGGAGTAAGGTCAATCATCTCTCCACGAAGTAAAGATTGAGTAGCAACTTGTTTATTCATTAACTGAGCCATAAACCTTTCGTACAAAATTCGTTCCTGAACGACATGCTGATCGATAATCATAATCCCATCCTCAGCTTCAGCAACAAAAAAAGTTTTCTGGACTTGGCCAAGAATACGTAACGGTGGCAAGATTTCTTTGATTAATTCTTCTTTCCATTGTTCAGGAATTAAGATATCTTCTTCCGGAGTAGCGTACTCTTCATCTTCCAAAGTTTCTTGATTGCTGGGTTCGAATTTATATTTTGCTTTTTTTAGAATTTTTGTTTTGATTTTTTGGCCAAAACTTAACTGTTCTTCAAATTTTATGTCTAGCTCTGGAATAAGATTATTTTTTTGTAAGGTTTCTTTAACGGCAGTGAAAACAGTATTGAAAATAGTATCTTTTTGAGAAAATTTAACTTCCGTTTTTTGCGGATGAACATTAACATCAATCATTCCTGGAGCGATTTCTAGGTTGAGGACAAAGATAGGATGCTTACCATGAAACAATAAAGAATGAAACGCTTCATAAACAGCTTTAGAAACATCTCCACTCTTAACCCATCTTTGATTAACATAAACTGATTGTTGAGTGTTATCATTCCTGGCTTGATGCGGCTGAGCAACATAACCAGAAACAGTTAAGCCGTCTTTTTGATAATTTACTTCTAACAAGTCTTTAGCGAGTTTTACTCCGTAAAGAGAAGCAAGATTATTAATTAAATCAGGAACTTGAGGAGAGTTGAGTAGTTCATGGCCTTCATGGATTAATTTTATGGCAATTTCTGGATTGATTAAAGCGTATCTTGTAACAACATCAATAATATGTCTTAACTCAACCGGATCAGTTTTCATAAATGTTTTTCTGACCGGAGTGTTAAAGAAAAGGTTACGTACTTCAATTACTGTACCGGTTTCTGCTGCTAAAATTCCTGAACTGATAATCTCTCCACTTTCGACAATTAAATTAAATCCCTCTACCTCTCCTTCTTGCTTAGTAATAATTGATAATTGAGAAACTGCAGCAATACTAGCTAAAGCTTCTCCTCTAAAACCTAAAGTTTGGATTGCAAATAAATCTTCTTGTGATGAGATTTTACTGGTAGCATGTCTTAAGATAGAAGTTTTTGTATCTTCTTCGCTCATCCCAGAACCATTATCACTAATTTTGATCAGTTTCTTACCACAGTCCTCGATTTCTATGGTGATTTTGGTCGCTTGGGCATCTAGAGAATTTTCAATTAATTCTTTGACTACTGATGCTGGTCTCTCGATAACTTCACCAGCAGCGATTTTGTTAATGAGATCTTCGGTTAAAAGATTGATTTTGGGCATGGAGAATTAATTAGGTTTTCAATATATAAAGACTATTGTAATGCTATATATTTATTAAAAAAATAAAAAATAA
>JAHJDQ010000184.1 GCA_018812355.1 Nanobdellota archaeon
CGTGATACTCATTAAAATTCTGGAAGAAACTTTGATCCCTAATTTTATTTGGATAAAACCAGTCAATAACTAATCCTACGTGTTGACGACCAACTCGACTCAACGCTTGTATATACTCTGCTGTGCTTCTAGGAATACCTTGAAAAAACATTACATTCCATTTATCAATATCAACACCATGACTTACTAAGTTAGTAGCAAAACAAACGGGTATGTCTTTTGTAGCTGTAGCATCTAGTTCATTAATATAATTAATGACATCTTTTATTTCATCCATAGATAAAGCACTAGTTAAAGCAAAATTGTTTATTGAGTATCCTTCAGGTCTTAGTTTAGAGTTTGAAACATCTTCAAGAAAATAAGACATACTGTTAACATCAGCGATTTTATTATGATAGGTTAAATATGATTTATAATAACCAAGAAGATAGTCTAGATCGTCAATGGATATTCCTAACTTAGAACTAAATGAAGCCTTATCCTTTTCTATAGAAATAATATACTCTATTAGTAATCTTAATGTTAATAATGATGCGAACTGATTATCTCTCATATTGGGTGTTAAGCCAATAATAAGTCGATGTGGTGTTTCTGTTTCTTTTCTAAAAAAGAAATCATGTATTCCTTTTCCATCAGGAGACTCTCCTGGAAAGATCTCTGTTTGTTTATCATATAATTGCATTATTTGATCTGATGCACCTGAAATGGTTGCAGTCATTGCAATATTTTTGAAAGGTAAAGTAGTGAAATCCTTTACCAACGTTTCGATGAATGTTTCAAAATGAGAATCAATTGTTCCAAACGCTTCTCTGATTAAGTGCATCTCGTCTTGAATAATCATTCGAGGAGCAGTACTAAAATTAATACTTATAGGTTGACCTCTTGATTCGCAAGAGGATTTTGAATCTAATTTGTATTTGCATTTATCTCCTCGAGGGATGAATCCATGTTTACAAGAGCTTAAATCGATTAATCCTCCAAATAGGTTTTTTAGTTTTCTTTGCATACCCACATTAGCAAATTTATCTACTGTAGAAATAACAAATGTCGGTAATAAACGGTACACTTCATCATCACAGAAATAAAATCCGAATTCTCGATTACAAGATGAGCAAGCATGCTTAATAGTAATATTTTCTTCATTAATTTTTAAGTATACTTTATTCTTTGTATTGCAAACTGGACAATCAGTTATTATTTTTCCAGGAAGTGGTTTTTTGTTCTTTAATGCTCCAGAAACCCCACTTACTAAATGAAGATTATTATTAGGGAAATCTGTGGAGTCACCAACTAAATAACCAACAGAGAATTCTCCTTCAATATGATGTTCTTTTCTAACTTCCTCTGCCCAAGCAAATACTTTTGCAATTCTTTGCAATTGTTGAATGGACAACATACGCAAAGGAAACTTAGTGATTGCCGTTAGACCAAAATTCTTTCCTTCTAAACGATCTAAGAATGCCGAGAAAACAACAAGTCCGAAATACGCTTCACTTTTACCACCGCCAGTTGAAACATGTAATACGGAAGCATTAATAGCGTTCGAATTTAAATCAGCAATATCTGGAAGCATAGAAACAACATAGACTAACTGGAATAATCTCCAATTCTTATATGGAACTTTTTGATTCAAGTCTTTTTTATAGAATACTTCCTGCATTAGATTAAATGCGCGCATTAATTTTACATCTTTAAGAGAATCAATACCTTTAGAAAAATTTTTAATAGTTTTCTCAAAATGATCTGTTAGATCAACATATTTTTTATCACCCGAAGATTTCTTTGCAGAATAATGTGCAAGATAAACATTCATAATCTCGAGAATTTTATGTAACAAAGCGTTTGTTTTTTCAGGATTGATTAGTTCTTTAAAGCTAAGCTCCCATTTAGTATTTCCATCAAAAGAATACAACTCATTTTTTGGTTCTATTAAATCTTGATAAAAGTTTTTAGAAAAGATAGTCTTTATAGTATTATCTTCTTTTGAATAGGTTGCCCCACAATTCAAAGTTTTAACATCTGAACTATAGGACTCATCATAATTCTCGTAAGTATAATCAAAAATGAATTTATTAAGTGGACAGTTTAGTTTTACATTAGCAATAACATCAAATATAGATGTTTCATAATTACTAATAGGTACATATTCTCCATCACGTTCAGTATCTCCAGGAGTAGTATTACTAACATACACTGTTACAAGCAATAATGATTTTCCGTTCTGTTCATATCTACTTGATTTCGTCAGTACTTTTAAGTTCCAATTATAGTTTGGTTGTGGCTTTGTTGCCAATTCATCATTTGAAATAATTGTTATTTCACTTTGAAAGTCCAGAGTTAATTCATCTTCAGGTTTTGTTATTTGAAGATCTTTAAAACTTACATCGAGCTTTTTCCAGATAGGAACTTTATCAGGATCATCTTCAGCAATCGTTTGCCTGTAGAAAACATTACAATCTAAATCAAGAGTAAATGGTTTGAACTCATCAACTAGAAAGCTGATTGCTAATGAATTTGTGTTCGCAATAGTTCTTTGATGTGTTTTTCCTTGAAAACTAGCCGATAAACAACCTATAATGTATTCTCTTGAAGGTTTGTAAATTCTAACAGAATCTTTTACGTGTGCTCCAGATAAATTCGCTATTAAGTATTTGGAAACTTCTTCAACAAATTTTTGTTCATCTTTTCTAGTTATAGTCATTTTAGCTAAACAAATTAGTTACAATCTTACACTCAGTGATTGCTTCTTTTTTGTCCTCCTTGAATAGGTTGTGTGTTCTTATTTCTTTAATTTCTTGATCTACAAATTCCATTTTTCCTTTTATTTCAATTATTTCTTCTTCTGTTAAGAATCCTTTTTTGTAACAGAAGTCTTCTATTTTTTTTCGATCTATCTCAGCTAGTTTCATGAAGTAAGGTGTTTTTTGATCTGACAAAGAATAAATTTTTCTTAGAGATATCCAATAAAATGTTAACAATATGTTCTTTGCATTTTCTGCAGTAAGAATGGGGTAGATGTTTCCTAATCGTTCGTTCCAAGGTTTTTTTATTGACCATCCAGTTGAGAATAATAATTCTAGATTTTTTGATAACAAGGCATAATCTAGACTTTTGAACCAAGAATCATTTTCTTCAATAAATTCATCACTTGTTTTCTTATCATATAGTTCTGTTGGTTTAACAATACGATATTCGCTAACTTTGTCTTTTAATTCTTCAATTTTACTATCTTCTAAAGCCAAATATGGATCTAAATCAGCTTCATCAATAATCATTCCTTTATGACGTATATTATCTAGCCATGAATCATAGAGTTCATCTGAAGAAAGTGTTTTAATATTACCTATGACAATTAATTTTACTTTTGCTCTGGTGATTGCAACGTTAAATCTTCTTTTATCTTTTAAGAAACCAAGAGAACTTTCATCATTGTTTCTCACCAAAGATAATATTACTATATCACTTTGTTGACCTTGGCCTTCATCAACAGTCTTACTTTTTATGCCAAACTCTTTTAAAGCATTGTTTAATTTTTGTTTTTGAAGATTATAAGGTGTTAATACCATAATATTTCTATTTGTTAAGGTTAGAGATCTTAATGTAGACACTACTTTAGAAACAATGTTTACTTCTCCCTCATTAAATTTTGATTTTAAGTCTTCATCCGACTCATCCGAGTCTTGAGAAGTATTTTCTTTAACGTGAGAATCAATAAACACCACTGATTTTTCAAAAATAAGATCTAAATGTTTATTTTTATTCTCTTCAGCCGATTCTAGATTACTATAGAATTGTTTGTTAGGAAAATTTAGAATATCATCATTCATACGATATTGTATTTTAAGTGTTGAAGCAAGATTTTTATCTTTTAAAATTATTTTTTCAAATAAAGACACACTTAATTCTGAGATCTTATTTTTTTCTTGGCTTAGGACAGTTGGCGGTAATTGTTTGTGATCTCCTGCTAAAACAACTTTTTTCCCTAAAGATAATGGAATTATTATGGATGGCTCTGTTGCTTGAGTTGCTTCATCAATCACCACTAAATCAAATTTCATCGATCTTATTTCAGGAGTTCCTGCCAGACTATTTGTACAGAAAAAAATTCGTGCATTGTTATTAATCTCTTTTAGTATTGAATTTCTAACATTGGTTATTTGTTGTTGTGTTTCAAATTTGCTTTTTTGAGCAATTTTGTATTCTTCATGAGAATCATATGCTTCAGTTGAGTTTCTTCCTTTTTGTTTTAATGCATCAACCGATCTTTTCTTTAGTTCTTTAATGGCTTTTTCTAAGTGTTGTGACTCTTCATAAAGTAAAGGTAAGAAATACTTATTTAATGGGTGATCATTATATTTTGCAAACAGAGTGTAATCAACCACATCTTTTTGTACTTTAAATGGTTGACCAACACGTAAAATAACATTATTTGAAGGGTTAGGTAATAGCTGATCAACTTTAGATAATATATTATCAACTGCTTGATTGGAATCGCAACAAACAAGAATTCTTTTTGAGGTGTCTTGTTTTAAAGTTTGACAAATAATTTCAGCACAAGCTTGTGTTTTACCAGTTCCAGGAGGGCCATGCAATAAAGAAATTTTATTAGGTCCCAATATTTTTTCAACAGCTTCTTTTTTTGACTTATCAAGTTTGAAGAAATAAGAATCTACTCTTTGAGTTGATTGTATAAGGTTTGATTCAAATTGATCTCTAAATATAGAAATTATTTGATCTCTAATATCTTCCTCGCCATCATAAAAGCTTGAACAAAAATATTTCAATAATTCTCTTTGTCGCGTATATGTTACTTTATCAGATCCAAGAACTAAAGTTATTTGTTCATGTAAATTATATATTCCTTCTCTTGTATCAGGAAGTTCAATAGTAATTGATCGATTGTTCACATTAATTATAATTCCAGAGACTTTTGAATACGATTCTTTAAATGAAATGTTTTCTGAAACATTAATCATAAAGAAAACATTTGAACCAACAACAAATGAGTTATTTTGAAGTTTATCATATTCCATACTTTCCAACGTTATTTGCCATCTCGTTTCCACAAAGTCACGCGAATCAAAGTCTTTTCTTGCAAATGCGTGCACTCTTTTTACCACCTTAAGATTATGCAAACAACGACCCATTGCAATCAATTCAAATAACTTTTTTCCAATAGTATCAAAATATGCTTGTTTAGAGGCAGTTTCTTCTTTAGTGATTAAACTATTAAAATGGTCAAAATAATCTTTATACAATAATTCTTCACTCATCATTTAAACCAACATAATCCAAGATTTCCTTGAAAAAGATACCCATGGTCTTGTTCAACTCAATATAATAACTAGTCAATAATGTATCTAACACTTCTTGATCATATTTCCAAAATTTTCTCACCCATTCAATACTGTACTTTGATTCAAAACGTTTCAAAGTATTGATAGATAACAATAAATCATCTGAAAAACCAATAGGACCATATTCCTCTTCTGAATAAAAATCTTGAGGCAGTATGAAATAAGCAATTGTTGCAGATAATTGTAACTTGTCTTTAGAATCAATTTCTTTACTTTCCATAATAAGAGTTAACAATTCATAAACTTTTGGTGTTAACTTGATTAATTTGCTGTGTTTTCCATCATAATCTTTTACAAATGATTTTAGAACTTCTTTAAAGTCTAGACCTGTATGTTTAGGAGATAGGCTTGCATCAGACCCGCAAAAGGGACACTTCGTTTCGTTGTCATCAAAATCAGATTTACATATGTTACAGTTCATTTTCTAATTCTCTGTATTGTGTTTAGTATCATGCCAGTTTTCTTAATCGTATTTTTCACTTCGCCAACTCCCCAACGTACAAAGGAACATTATCAATCACTTTCAAATCTGCCTTTATATTTATGTCTTCTCCTTCAGCTTTTTTACCAATTTTCTTATTATCATTCTTCAAATCAGCAGTAGAAATCACTTTAACTCTTTTCTCCATAGGGGGATTCATCTTACCTGACTTCTCCGCTTCCACCGCCCCATCAAGCAAGTCTTTAGGTAAATCTGTGCATTTATCTAAAATATTGATAAATTCTCTAGCAAAGAAGTGATCTATCTGGATTCTTCGTTTAGTTGCATGAGCAAACTTTCCAATTATCCTACAGATCTGATTTCTATCTTCAGGACTTAATTGTTCAGCAAATTCATAATCCTCAATCTTTCTTAATGCTAGGATTATAGGTTCAAGAGCATCCAAAGTTATAACATACACATTATAATCAACCAAATTGTATGAAGTCTCATTAATGGTATGAACTGTATTCGTTGGGATGACTAAAAAAATATCTTTCTTGACATCTTTCTCTTTTGCATATTTCTTAGCTGCTTCTGCTTGAGACTTAACATACTTTGGAAAGTTTGAAAGATCTTCTCCACTAGGACTTTTTGCATCAAAAATTATGTATTCGCCAGCGATTTGTAGTGTGTTGTCAGGATTTCCTTTAAATGGAACTTCTTTAACATATTCAATAGTACGTTGAGAACAAATCCGCTTAATTGTTTCCTTAACATTAGTTTCGTGTTCTTTCCATGTCTTCTTCATATTTTCATGATGTTCTTCAATCTCTATTTTTCTTTCTTGTTCGACACGTAAGCGATCACCATCTAATTGTTTCTTTAGAGAATTTAATTCGGTCACCTTATGTTCATAATCCTCTTGCTTCTGTTTTTCCACTTTATTATTAGAAGCGATCTCTTTTTCTAATTCTTTATTTTTTTCATTAATATCTTCTTTTTTCTGTTCAAGAAATCTTTTATCAGCTTCTAAATTAACTTTAATTTCCTTAAGATGATCTTTATCCTGCTCTAATGCTCTAATTCTAGAATTAGCTTTATTTAATTCGTCATTAATAGAACTCAGTTCAAGATCTATTCTGCCAAATTCTTTATAAGCTTCGTGACTTAACGAAACTACATTTCTCCAATAGAATATCCTTTCAATAAAACCAACGGTTTTAACTTTATTAAAAAACTCTTTTAAGTTTGTAAATTCATGATTTGCCATTTTATTTGTTCCCCTTTGAAGTTTTTACTTCCACTAGAATTTTCTTTTTATTATCGTTTAAAATAAAATCTGCCTGCTTTCGTAATTCGTTAATTTCTCCCATCTTAAAGTTCATAGATTTAAGATGGTAATCTATCTGTTTTTCAAACTCTTTTGCGAGTTCGTATCTGAATGTCTTGCTATCAACCGCATTCCTAAGGATTTTACGAACAGTATCAGCTTTTAGTCTGCGAAGCAGATAATAAAGGTCTTCTTCAACCTTAATAGTATATGTTTTCATTTGTGCCATTTGGTGTTACAATCATACAATAGTATACCAAAATCAGCCCCTTATTTAAAGGTTTTGGTCTTTTTAGTATTTCAGAGTAGTAACAAGAACGAGGGTTTATTTGTGTCTTTGAGTGTTGAATTTTGGGATGTCATAACCCATTTAGGGTTACAACGAATTCAATCACAAAAAGGAACTCGTTTCCTTTTGTGCAAATGGGAAACCTATCCCATTTAGCACCTCCTTGCTTGCTTTCGCGATAGCTTGCAGATTTCCTGTTATCTTCTTATAATCTGCATCGTACAAGGCTAAGTAGTTGAAACTCTTAGTTTCAAGACCAAAATGCTTGCAGACTACATAAGCCGTACCTTCAGCCTGAATCTCTTTCTGCTGTTTAGAGAGAGATTTCCCTTCTTCTGTGTAATGAAGAAGTTCATGCGCAATCTCGTGAACTAAAGTGTTTACTTTAGTGTTTATGCTTCCTTCTGAGGAGACTTTTATTTCTCCGCCCTTGCTGTAGCCATAAAC
>JAHJDQ010000185.1 GCA_018812355.1 Nanobdellota archaeon
GGGAATTTGATAAACTCCCTCAACAAAAGTATGGTCTAAGAATGGAACTCTTGCTTCAATCGCATGAGCCATGGTATTTTTATCCACTTTCATTAATAAGTCTTCCACTAAAGCCGTTTCTACTTCCATTAACATTGTTTGATGGAGTAGGTCTTTATTTGAAGTATAATATTTCTTTTTTAATTTTTGATTGAGTTTATTGTTAGAATTATTAATTAATAGCTCTTTTTTTTCTTTTTCATTAAAAATTGAATAAACTTCTAAATAGGCATCAGCAGGATTTTTTGCTTTGAGATATTTACCAAATCGTTCAATACCTTTTTCTCCCAGAGAACTAGCATACTTAAAAAATTTATTGAGTACAAAAGGGGGAGTTTTTTGAGCCATCCAAGGTGCAGCAGTTTTTATTGGTCGTGGTTAATACTTAAGCTTCTGCCATAATTTCATTAATTTATATTGTTCATAGCCGCAGAAAATTTCATCGCTGCCTTCTCCAGTTAAGACAATTGTTGTGTTTTGTTTTTTGGTAAACTCGGAAAGGATATAAGTAGGAATGGCAGTAGGGTCGGCCATCGGTTCATCATGATGATGGATGATTTTTGGAAGTAGTTTAACTGTATCTGGCTGTACAGTTAAATTGTGATGATCAGTATTAAAATGATTGGCAATAAAATTCGCCGCGCCGAGCTCAGCTTTTTGTTCCTCGTAACCAAAGCCAACTGAAAAAGTTTTAATTCGGTCTTGGGCAAAGGAGTGAAGCAGGCCAACGACAGCAGCACTGTCTATTCCTCCAGAAAGGTAAACTCCCAGCGGAACTTCTCCCATTAATCTTCTTTTGATGGAAGCAGTTAATTCTTGTTGTACTTTCTTTTGATAGTATTGGATTGATTTCTTTTTTGTGTTGATTTTTAATGACCAATATTTTTTGATTGTGAAATTGTGATTAGTTAAGTTGTAAGTTAAATGATGGCCAGGGGGTAATTTGTAAATGTCTTGGAAAAAGGTTTCCGAATCAGTATTAGCACGGAAAGTAAAGTAAGTCTGGAAAGCATTCTGATTTAGTTTCCGCTTGATTGTTTTATCTTCAAGGATACTTTTTATTTCCGAAGCAAAAATGAATTTGTTTTTGGTTGAGTTGGTTGAATTTTGGTTGATGTAGTAGTAAAGTGGTTTGATTCCTAATCGATCTCTGGCAAGGAAAAGTCTTTTTTTAGTTGTGTCTAAAATAGCAAAGGCAAACATTCCATTTAAGTACTCAACGCATCTCTCGCCAACTTCTTCATAAAGATGGATAATCACTTCAGTATCGGTATTGCTGGAGAATTTGTGGTGCTTAGTTTCTAACCATGTCTTTAATTCTTGATAATTATAAATCTCGCCGTTAAAGACAATCCAGATTGAATTATCTTCATTACACATTGGTTGGCGGCCATTTTTAGTTAAGTCAAGAATTTTTAATCGTTTATGGCCTAAAGAGACCTGTTTATCTGTATAATAACCTTCATCGTCAGGACCACGGTGATTTAACTGAGCGGCCATTTGTCTAATTAAAACTTGATCATCCCAATTAAATCCAACAATACCACACATTATTTCTCTCCAAACCCGCGCCAGCTATTGTTGTTGCGGGGAGTGATTTTAAACTCATTAAATCCTGCGTTAACAAACCAACTATGAATATCTTTTTTAGTGTGGTAAAAAGCAGTTGGAGCTAACAATTGGTCAAAAAGAATACAATGACATATCCTAAGGTTGAGTTTAGAAAGATAGTAAAAGAAATGGTTCTGGGGAAGAATTTTGCTGATGAGGTTGAAGTTTTTTGATTGATTAATTATTTTATAAATTTTGAAAATTGGATAGAGTGGCAGGATGATGGCTAAGCTCATTGCGTCGACGATTCTTAAGGGAAGTTTAGAGATGAAGTATTTTCTAATTGGATCCATTACTTTCAGTAAGCCATTGCCTTCTTTACCGTAAACCCAAATCGAAAAATGTCCATTCTTTTTTATTTTGGGAACTATTTTACTGAAGCCTTGTTCTGGGTTAGGAAGATGATGCAGTACGCCGATAGAATAAGCATAATCAAAGGTTTCTTCTTTAAACGGGAGATTGTAAATATCTGCTTGAATGAAATCGGCATTGTTTTTTTCTTTATTGTTTTGGTAAGCTACTTCGATTGATTCACCTAAATCAATACCAATAACTTGTTTAGCTCCGTATTGAGCAGCATAGTTAGAATGTCTGCCTTTTCCACAACCGGCATCAAGGATAATTTTGTTTTGAAAAAATTCTTTAGGGACTTTAACCCAGTCGAGGAACTGTTTCTCATATTCTTGATGTAAATGAGAGAATTTTTTCCATTCATAACTGAATCGTTTTGTAGTAAGAATTTTTTCTTGATCTCTTTTTGTTTTAGTTTTTAGTTGATAGTTTTTGATCTTGTATTTTGAAAAGAATTTACGGTGGTTGTTAATTAATTCTCCTCTGAAGCTATCAGGCATGATTCTGGGAACGCCGTTAATAATTGGATACTCTCGACATTTACACTTAAGTAGTCCGTGAATAATCTCTTGTTCTTGTTTGAGAAATGTTTTTAGATTGAATTTACTTTTACAAAAAGGACAGATGATTAAATTTAATAGTTGTTGCTTCATTTTTTTATTTATTGGTTTTAATCTTTACTTTTTGATGATTGTTTCTTTAATGGTATAAGGGGTGTCTTCAATTTTTGAATAATAAGTTCGGATCAGAATTTCTCCTAAGAATCCAAACATGATGAAGATTGTTCCAGTAATAACAAGGAGGATTCCAAGTAAGAGTAAAGGGCCAACAGCGAGTGCCTTAACCATAAATGCTTTAATGATTTGTTCAACAAAAATAATACCACTAAGGCAATATTGCATCACTCCTAATAAGCCGAAGAAGTGTAAAGGACGAGAAGAGTAATCGTTCCAGAATTTAATATAGAATAAGTCAAGGAAGCCTTTAAAGATGCGGTTAAGGCCATATTTAGTTTTTCCATACTTACGAGAATGGTGGGCAACTTTAATTTCGCCAACTTTAAAGCCTTTATTGGCTAAGATAGCGGGAATATAACGGTGCATTTCTCCATAGAGATCGAAGTTTTGGAGACATTCTTTTTTGTAAATTTTTAGAGAACAGCCGTAGTCATGGATATTAATTTTAAAGAGTTTTCTTCTTAACCAACTAGCGAATCTGGAGAAGAGTTTTTTTTGTAAAGAGTCGTTTCTTTTTTTACGCCACCCAGAAACAAGATCATAACCTTGGTTCAGTTTTTCAATTAAGAGAGGAATATCTCTTGGATCATTTTGTAAATCAGCGTCCATCGCCACGATTAATTTTCCATTTGCGGCTTTAAAACCAGCATCCATCGCTGCGGATTGGCCGAAGTTCTTTCTGAGACGGATTATCTTAACTGGTTTGAGTTCTAAGAGGTTGGAATAGGTTTGATCAGTACTACCATCATCAACAAAAATAATTTCGTATTTTAGCTTTAAATGGGAGAGAACTTCAACTAGTTTCTGATGTAGAATTGGTACGTTCTTTTCTTCATTATAGGTTGGAATAACTATAGATATGTCCATTTATAAACCCCTAATCACTTCCAGAAATCATAAAAAAGCAGGAAAAGATTTTATTCCGCTTTTTTAGGATCTCGAAAAAGCGCTATATGGCCTTTTTCGTGGATAATCATTTATAAATTTAGTTATACTGTGTTATATTATATACTAAGAGCAATTAATAATCGAATAAATAATTGCTCTGGTATATACAAAAGCACTATATAAAAGTTCGAAAATGTAGTGCTTTTAGTATATATTATGAGTTGTTTGAGGGTAATGTCAAGTTATGTGAGTAATTGTCAAAAGCACTACGCACGGCGCCTTAGATTTTGTTCATTTCATTCACAAAATGCGCCTCCTTTGGCGGTAGTGCTTTTGCTAACACAGTTAACTTGACATTA
>JAHJDQ010000186.1 GCA_018812355.1 Nanobdellota archaeon
CCAGTTTTAGCTTTAGGAAAATACGGTTTTATTTCTGATGTTTACGTTGTTGATAGTTATAGAAAAAAAGGAATATCAAAACAACTAATTAGTAAGCTTTATCTTTGGTTTGAGAAAAATGGGATTAATTTGGTTGAATTGTCTATACATATAAAAAACAAAGGTGCGATTAAAACTTGGGGAAAAGCAGGATTTCAACCGTATATGATTAAATATTATAAAAAGATATAAAAAATACCGGTAAAATTATGTTAAAAAAATCTAATCTAAAAAATAAAAGAAATAAATTCAATCACCTCCTTTGAAGTTTTAGCAATCATTTCCAGATTCTCCATGATCTGCTGGGAATCAGCTTCGTATAAAGCCAGGTAAGTGAAACTTTTCGTTTCCAAACCGAAATGTCTGCACACTACATATGCTACCGATTCCGCTTGAATCTCTTTCTGCTGTTTGGAAAGAGTTTTTCCTTCTTCGGTGTAATGAAGAAGCTCATGGGCAATCTCATGCACTAAAGTGTTGACCTGCATGTTCACATCATCCAGAGAAGAAACGATGATCTGTCCGCCTTGGCTGTAACCGTACAAGCCGTTCACTCCTAGCTCTTTGAAGTTCAGCTTGATGCCTTTCACTTCACAGAAAGTCATCAGGCTGTCCAGAAGCTTCTGCTGGTCATCTCCTTTCAAGGCAATTTCCATTTCAGGAAGTTCCTGTCCTTCTGTCTGGGACAGATCAAAGACCGTTACGGGAGAAAAGTTGACAATCACTTCTTCTTCTCGGTCATCTTTTATAGTGACCGGAGCAAGAATCCTGATGGCTTTGCTTCCTTTCTTGATCCTGCGTCCAAGACTTGACCAGGTCTTGAAGCCTGCTACTTTGGTTGCAGAGGGCAAGGCAAAATGGATCAACAGCTGGTTATGGTAGCTGTACTGCCAGAATTTTGCCATGGTGTCAAGGTACTGCTGAAATTCAGCAGATTTCTTGACCGCATCTGTTTCTGCTGCCAATTCTTGCAGCTTTTCTTCAACTTGTTTAAGGTAGTGGTGAGAGTTCATATTCTCATCACCTCTGGTTCCTGCCCACAGATGTTACAGGCAATCAAGTTTTGTTCTTCTGAGAGCACTTCATACTCACAGTAATGGTTTTTTGCTTTCATGTTTTTCGTACCTCCGAAATTTTTTCATGTTCCGGAGAGAGCGAGGCGGTTCTCTTATGGGTTTAAACGCTAGGTGGTGGTTATACCAAAAGCCTTAAGTTGGAACCCCGAAGCAAGGATGATGAAAAAAAGAAGGGATTGAGGTGCGAAGAGAAAGCAGAAAAGAATGTGAGTTGAAGTTTTATGAAGAAGTGATTGGAGTATTTGTGAACTGGATACAGAAGAGATGGTTTGGATTGTTGAGAAGTTAGAAAAGTTAAGTTAACTTTATAAGGCCTGCTCTAAAACCCAAAATGGCACACAAATAAAGTTAGTTTTAATAGGACTACGAGCACTCTTTTATATCTCAACAAATTTTATATACTGGTTTTAACTAATACATATTGTTAATGAAACAAATTAATATTTTTAAGAATCAATGGGTGGTTGGAATTGGAATTGCAGTTATTGCAGGAATAATTCTATCTCTGATTTTTGGTAGTGATAATACAGCTCAGTTTAATAATCAAAATGCAAATTTTAATGGACTAAATATTCAAGGAATCATTAAAAATTCAAATATTACACTAATATTCTTTGAAAAAGAAAGTACTTCTGGTATCGATTCCAACTTATATCCTAAAATATTTTATGTACATTTAAAACCTTCTGGAATAAAACCAAATTTGTATAACGTAAAAATAAATCTACCTGATGGTCAAAAAATATTTTTAGATGAAGTAAAATATGACACGAATTATGATTTGGCTTCTTGCAATGTTGCTTTTACAGATTGTGTTATCTATAAACAGTACAGAAATTTTAAACTAGAAGACGACCAAGTCTGCTGGATTTTAACGTCCAGAATAGGTAATAGTAACCTAGAATCAGATTTAACAGAACTTGGACCTAAAGCCATTAAATACGGAGCAAACGTTTCAAATGATTGTGCTATTCTACTAAATTAAAGAAGTACATTCTTACTTCATTTATTACTAAAGTATTTCTGCGGTGCTAAAGCAATACTGTCTCTCAACCTTTTTAATCTTCTGGTTGGTTCAAAACCCATCTTATTTTCAAATTCAGTTTCAGTGATTCTTCCGTAAGCAAAAGCTCTTTCAATCTCTTCTATAATTCTTAACTTTTCTTCACTGACCGCTTCGGCAATCTTATACTTCAGCCATTCATTTCTGTTAATGTTAAGGTGTTTACCGACGAATTTCAGATCGTCAATTAATATTTGAGAAAGCCTAATGTTAAATTGTGTTGTTTCTTCCATGTTTATAGGATTTAATAGGATTTGATATATAAATATTTTGGTGATGGAGAAGGGATATAATTATTTCAATCTTTTATTCAACTTCAAAATTGACAAAAACTCTTACCTAAGCATAACTTATGTTGGTGATGAAGATTTGCTGAAATCTTGTAAGCTGGATACAGAAGGGTTGGGTTGAAGTTCTATGAAGAATTGGTTATTAATTATTGAGCAGAAGAGGTCTGAAACCACTCGAAACATTTATTATAGAAAATTGCTTTTTCCTGGGCATGGGACAGGAAAGTGTCTTCCAATTTCTGAAGAAGAACAGAGGCAGATGGTTTGCTTCTAGAGAGATTGCTAACGCGTTGAAGCTTAGCCCCAGCTCGGTTTCCACCAATTTGATGAAACTAAGAAAGCATGGCAGCGTTTTCTACAAGCAGAATCCTAAGAACAGAAATCCTTTTTTGTATAAAGTTGAGTGAATTAATCACCCCCTAGTTTTTGGGCTGGATTTATGCTTAAGAATGG
>JAHJDQ010000187.1 GCA_018812355.1 Nanobdellota archaeon
ACATTCTTAACAAAAATGCCAGTGTTTAAATCCCAGATTCCCTCAACTTTAGTAATCCAGCTTGCTCTTTCTTTTAGCCAGTTAATTATTTCTTGCTCTTTTTCAACGCTGAGATTTTGAAACTTGAAAAAAGTACGATACCAATTATATCCTAGTTTCATTGAGTTAAGGAGCGTCATAAAATAATTGATGTAACCCTGATCTTCAAGTTTCTTAATCCTGTATCTCACGGAATCTCTTGTTAATCCAACTTTCTTTGCTATTTCGCTATCGGATTGACGGGCATTGAGGTCAAGTTCATGTAATATTTTTCTGTCTTTAAGGTCTAGCTTGTCCATAATAAACCATAAATGTTAATATTCTTTATAAATTTATTGTATTTGTGTAAAATTTAAAAGAAAGTTTTATGGATAAGATATACTTGTAATATGTTGGTGATTCAAATGCTAGACTATAAACCAGAAAATATTGTACATCTTAACGCAGAGGTAACTAAGGCTTGTAATCTGCGATGCGATTACTGTTTTAATGATTCAGGTGTTAAGATGCCCAGCGAGTTAGATTTAGAAGAATGGAAAGAAGTTGTCGATGTTGCACGGAATTACGGAGCAGAAAGTGCATTGTTTACTGGTGGCGAAGTAATGGCAAGAAGAGATTCTCCAGAGATAATTGGCCATGCTTTTGAAAGAGGAGTAAGAACAAGCATATTAAGTAATGGATTGAAGTTAAATGGTGAGTATAGAGATATAATTGAAGGCTTAGAAAGAGTTCAGATTAGTCTTGATAGTGCAAGCCCATATGCCCATGATGCAAGAAGAGGAGAAGGTTCTTGGAAATTAGCAAGACAAGCAGTTGACTACGTTCGAGGACTTGATGTTCTTGTTGAGATTAGCACCACCATTTCAGAAGATCGTCTTGATGAACTTGAGGGAATTACTGGAATTGCTTACTTAACTGGCTCTAAAGTTTTAGTTAGACCAATGCAATCAATAGGAAGAGCAGTAGAACGTGGTAAGCAGGATTTAAGCACAGATATTGCAAAGAAAAAAGAAAGATTAGAAGATAGATTTGGTGACATCTTTGTAGAAGATTTTGCACGTTATGTTCCTGTGTTAGGAGCAAACCATGATAGGGCAGTTATTCCTCAAGGATTTGTAACCGTTCTTCCGGATGGAAAAATCAGAGGAACAAGGCAAAATATCCTAGAATTAGAGAGAGCAGCGTAGAGAGAGCCCCCATTTTATTTTTTTACTTCTTTTGTTTTTGCCCAATAATAGTTTTAAAAGATATCACATTAGTGCCCGTTAAACTCAAAGAAAATTCGACATAACGATGTTTATGTTTCAGGGGCTTTATGCCCCTGCAAGCATGGAACATGCGCAGAGTTTTCTTTGAGTTTCTATTAAATTCTGCTTAGCAGACTAACATTAGGACACTAATACTTTAAATGATATTTAGAATGGGGCAAAAACTTATAAGTATTCTCTGCTCTGAGATAATTAATGACAGCAAAACCATATGTTGGGATTACAGGATCAGTAAGTGTTCAAGAAACGAGAGATATTTGTAAGGAGTTTTCTGAAGCAGGTTATTCTATGGAAAGTCCTCATATCCCAATGCTTGGATTTTTAGTAAGTTATAAGACTCTTAATGGACAAGCAACTCAAAATAGAAGATATCCGACTGCAATTTCTCTTCCAGACTTGTTAAAAGCAACTGATGGACAAGTTTTAACCATGGTTCATTATAATTCTAAAGAAATGGAAACATTAGCTGAACAAGTCTCACAAATTTTTGATGGTGTTTATGATGATTTATGTAAAGCAATTCAATTGAATATTGTTTGGCCCAATGTAAATCAAGTGGGAAAAATAATGGATAGATTCCCTGATATGAAAATTGTATTTCAAGCATCACATAAAGCTATGGCTGGTAAAACACCACTTGAACTTGCTAGAGAAATTGTTGAATATGGGGATACAATTAGTTATGTTCTTATTGATTTCTTTCCATTATATGAGAATGATGAGGATTTACCATTTTCAAATTTTCCTGAGTACATCGGAGGTTTAATAACAGTCGAAGATTCAGTTTCAGAAGAATTCGATAGTGCTTTTACTCCCTCAATCTATAAGTTAACAAGTGGAAGGTTGCTTATTACTTACCAAATAGGCCATAAATTACTTTTAAGAGAAGGCGATAAGATTTCAGTAAGAGCTCACAAAGTAAGACTTACTGGTAATTCGGCTCATTTAGATGACATTGCTTATCTAATTAGGCTAGGAGATAAATGGGAAGATCCAACAGCAGATAAGAGATTTTCAAAAGATGGAACTTAACCAACAGATAAAAGATGAACTTACGAAGATATTGGTAAATATGTCTTCTACGAAAGACTTAGATAATGTTATTTATGGATTAGGGTTAGAAAGCCAATTTAATCCTGTATTAAGGGAAGCGAGAATATCGCAAGGAAATATCTCACAACTTCTATCAAAATTTCCTAGGATAAGAGAGGTTCGAACAAGAATAAAGACTATTGATAGCACTTTGTTTAAGATGATTTATTGCAGAAAAAGCGATTTAAACAGAATTAATGATATTGTTGGTTTTATGGCAGTTGTAGACGATTTGGAAAATTGTTATCTTCTTTTCTCTGAGCTTAATGGGGAAGGATTAAAACCAAGCGTACGGTTCTTTGACACACTAGATTGCACAGCTTCAGAATATCGTTCTTTAGATATCAATTTTGCACACCGAAATCATTATTTTAAGGTGCAAGTCAGAACCCATGAGATACAACGTCTTTATGATCAAGGACCACTTACTCCTGAAGCTTACAAAAAAAGACGTTTTACAAAACTTCGTAAATATTTGTCAGACGATGCTTTTGGAATTGATTACAGATTGAATCTCTTTCAAAAAGTTGTTAATAATTTTAGGATGGGGAGTGACACAGCAGCCTCTTACGATTCTAGCGGATTCATTCCAATTCTTGATGAATACTCAGTCGAGGATATGGATTATGCACAATTACATGAAATTAGATTAACGGAAGGAAGTAAAAAGATTATCTTAGGAAAATGAGAATAATTATTTGCAGACATGGAGAAACAGATGCTAACCTAGAGAAAAGACTGCTGGGGGTAATCGACAGACCACTTAATGAAGAGGGATTACGACAAGCCGAGATTTTAGGCGAATACTTATCTCAATATAATTTTTCTTCAATTTATTCCTCATCACTGTCAAGATCTAGTCAAACTGCTCAAGCAATAGAGAAATATCAAAAAGATTGTGGCGTTATATTGGTGCCAGAATTTAATGAAAGGAATTTTGGTCAATATGAGATGAAGACTTGGAAAGAGGTCTTTAAAGAAATTCCAGACCTGAGAAAGAGATGGAAAGAAGAAGGAGAGCAATTCTGTTTTCCAGGAGGAGAAATTCTGTCTAATTTTATTGATAGAGTCCAAGGAGCATTTAGAGAAACTATTTCAAAACATGAAGTTAGAGAAGATATTGCTTATGTTGCTCATGGTGGGAGCATAAAGGCAATGATGGGTTGGATGTTTGGTAGTGATAAAACGTATATTCCACATCTCTGTGCTCAAGACAATTGTTCAGTTAATTTCTTCTCTTTTGATGGAAATAATTTTAAAATACATATGATTAACTATACTGGTTATCGGTGGGATACGGATGGAATTTAAAATTGTAGTAAAAGGGATTGTATTAAATGGAAAGAATTTACTAATTGTTAGAAGATCTTCTCAAGACCAGATGAATCCTGGAAGAATAAGTGTTCCAGCAGGATTTGTTAAGTTTGAAGAAAAGCCAAAAGAAGCGGTTCGCAGAGAAATAATAGAAGAAATAGGTTTGGATGTCGATGTTCGTAGGG
>JAHJDQ010000188.1 GCA_018812355.1 Nanobdellota archaeon
TCTTTGCTGCCTTTTGGTTTGAACTCAGCATTAGAAATGATGTTTCTAGTTGGTAGAGCAATAGAAGTAAAGTTTCTGTCTTGGTTTTCAGTATATGGTTTTAAGTTTAGTTCGATCCGGTTATAGAAATCTTCCATGCTTTCTGTGGTTAACTCAACACTTTCATAGCCTACTTGGGTAATTGCTTCATCACTCCAGGAATTTATGGTTGAGAAAATTTCGCCGCTTTCTTCTTCATGTTGTGTGCTGAAAGAACAAAACTTTCCAGACTTGTAAGAACAGTAAGGTTGGTTGAAGAGATATTCTGTCGCTTCTTCTAAATAAGTAGGAGCTTGGCAGCCGTAAAATTGTGGATCATCATCTTCAGGATAATTATAGATGATTTGTTGGGCGACTCTTTTTGCTTTGATGTTGGCAGAGAGGTCAGTAGTTGCTTCTTGGCCAATAGGTAGCTCGCCTTCATCTGTAACGAAGAAAAGATTGTAAAGGTCTGGATGAGGATTAGTAATGGTGTAAGGTGGTTCTCCTGGTAAAGGGAACAAACATTCATCTTGGTTGCAGGAGTGAGTGTAAGTGTTCGTTGGGTTTTCGTGGTTAAATGTTTTTATGGGTTGATAGTTTTCGGTCATTTCAGCAAGAACGTAAAGTGTTGAGACAGCTGATTGTAATTGGCTGGCCGGGAAACTAGGACCGTAATCGTACGGAATGAGGGGATCATAGAAATAAACTCGGTAATTAGCGTCTGTAGGAAGTTCAGGCGTAATTGTGAACTGCCCGTAGTACTCGTCAGTTTCGGTGATGAAGAAATCTTTTTTTCTAACTTCAAAACTTCTCAATACTTTTGGTGACTCTAAAAAAATTAATTGTTCTGCACTATTGGATTCTTGTAATTCTGCTGGAGAAGATTTTTGCCATTGATAGTCCTCAGTGATTGGTTCTGTAATTCTAACGACAAGACCGTCAGGAATATCTGCATAACTATCGTATTCATCTAAAAGCTCATCGAAATCTGTGTAAGTTTCTGCTACGTCAACTGATGTTTGATCGCAATTAAATTGTTCATCTCTTGACACACAACCACTCTCATAAACGGAACAAAATTCATAACTTACTGTACAAGTTTCTCCTGGTTCTGTTTTTGTTACACCCGTACAGCCATCATTAAACACTTGTGAGCAACCAGCGCCAGCCATTTCTGCACCGCAAACAAAATCAGGACAAGAATAAGATTCAGCTTCAAATATCTTGAAATTTCCCGCAACTACTTCCTGGCTGTAAGTAAAGTCAATTGGTTGATAATCAAGTACAATATCAGTATTGTAGTACTGCACTAAGTATTCAACGTTCATAGTTGTCTC
This sequence comes from Nanobdellota archaeon, assembly GCA_018812355.1. GTDB lineage: Archaea > Nanobdellota > Nanobdellia > Woesearchaeales > GW2011-AR9 > JAHJDQ01. The sequence goes on from JAHJDQ010000188.1 coordinate 1,359, forward strand.
GCCGTCAGCGATCGGTTGCGAATTCCAGCAACCGTAATAAGTTTCGTTTTCACCTAAAGGATCGCTACTGCCAGCATAGTATTCTGATTTTGTGTTTCCACAGCAACTAGCTTCCGGAAGATCAACTTCTTCATCGTCGCCGAGCCAAGCTTCCAAACCGAATAATTCTGTACATAATTGCTCGCCGTCAATTTCTTTTCGTGGATCAGCTTGATCGATGTCAGTAAGCCAGGAAGATTCTTCAATCGCATCCTGCCCAGAACAAAGTTGGTCCTGGCTTTCTTTACTAAGATAGACGTTACGTACAGTCATATCAATCACAGGTGCAGAATTAAGTTTAATAAAAGCAACTCCCTTCAAATTTTGAGGGAGAGGCATTTGCACATGCATAAAATTATCGGTAAAGAAAGGATTATTAGTAGTGTAACTTAAAACATTTTTACTGAAATATAATTCTTCATTTAAACCATACATTTCTAATCTGATATCTACTGGCGGATTTAATTCTCCGGGAAATTTGACCATAAAATTAAAATGATCATATCCACTAAAATCAAACAAATAACCTTCTCCATAAAAATTTTCATACTTACGACTATCTAAATAAATTTCAGAATCAGTTTTTTCTTCGATGATTTGATCACCTTCTTTCAAAGGTAAAGTGTATAGGCCCTCTCCCCCATACCTACCTTTAATTCCTGGATTGATTCGGCCGCGATCAATGCCAGCACATTCCGCCCAACTCCAGTGATTACCTTCTTGATAA
>JAHJDQ010000189.1 GCA_018812355.1 Nanobdellota archaeon
ACCCCATTTCTGTAATTCTCCAGAGATTTGATTAGCTAATTCTCTAGTTGGAGCTAAGACTAAACCTTGAACTCCTCCTTTAAGTTGAATTTTTTCTAATAAAGGAACTCCGAAAGAAGCAGTCTTTCCTGAACCGGTTCTTGAGATACCGATTACATCTTTACCTTGATGAGCTAAAGGGATTGTTTTTTCCTGAATTTCAGTAGGATTGACGATGCCGTCTTCCTTTAAAGCTCTAACTAGTTCTGGTTTAACGTTTAATGTTTCAAACGTTTTTGTTTGTATATTTTCTGTCATTTTAGTTTATTTTACCTCAGAGCACGATGTATACATCATGCTTTCAGTTAACTAGCATTTTATTTAAGTTCAATTTTTATCGTATATCTTGAAACAGAATTAGCAAACTATGATCGTTTGATCATTACTATCCGTTCCCGCCAAACTAATATAAACTCATATCTAGCCAACATTTCTTTATACTATCTTAATTTCAAGCCCTGTTTATAAAGGTTTCTAAGTTTTTGAGTGTTTTTCACTATGAAGAGGTGGTAGCCATTAAAACCAATTTATTTTGCTAAACACATAAGACGTAATAGACAGAGAATTATTTTTTTCTTAAATTGATCTTTTCTTTTGCTTTGTCTAAAATTCTTCTTGCCCAGATAAATTCAGTTGCTAAAATCGTTAATCCGACCGGAATAACAATCATAGCCGGTCCTGGAAAAACAATCATAAAAAGGCCAATACCAAGAATACTAAACCCAAATACTAAGACAACTATCCGTTTGCTATGGCGGAAAATTTGAACATATCTTGAAATCAATTTAACCTTATTTTTTTGCTCTATTTCCATGCTATATTTTCTAAAAAAACCGCGTTTATAAATCTTGCTAGTTCAAAATAAACATACAATTACTGTTATCTATCATTTCTAAGTTAAGTTTAAATATTACCAAACCAACTAATAAGAAATGATCAAGATTACTGATGGAAGCTTGTACCTTTATTTTTGTTACGATCTTTCTGAAGAGATTGAGTTGGATAACATTAGCAGCATTCTAGGGGAAAAAACTGAAAAATTTACATTATATACTAAAAGCCTTAATCCAAGTTATATGCAGTATTCTGTTCCGCCTTTATTTGCGGATCTAGGAAACTTAAAGTTAGAATTTTTTGATAAGAAAGTTGATGCTCATCTTTTAGTGAAGTTCTATAATTTTGGGGTAGTTACTCTAAGGTTCAAAGTTGATTTTGAAGGTAATCTTGACAAACTGTTAAAGGTAAGTTACAGCACAGAGAGAGCAAACGTCTTTAACAAAGAAGCAGAAGATTTGATCAAAAAAATCAAAGAAGAGATAAAAAAATTTTTAGTCAATCCAGAAAAAAAACTAGACCAGGTCGAAACTTACACCATCTTCGCTGTAAAGAGTTTTGACCAAGATATTTCTGGAGCACAATTACAAGAAAAGTATTGGAAAACAATCGCAAAGATTGTTAAACAAGAAAAAGATTTTATCAGTGAGTCAGAACTGAAATCTGCTTTTGATAATACTCTCTCTTATTACGAACATGATCTTCTTGTAGTTGACTGGAGCAGTGCTTTTGTTTATGACAAAAGCAAAGATTATGAAGTTTTAGATGTACTGGAGTTTGCCTTGATCCAGTCTTTAGAGTTAAGAGTTTATGACTATCACCTAGATAGGGTTCTTGAAAAATCTTATGAAGATATCGGTAAAAAAAAGGCCAGATTCTTTTTGCAATACAAACATATGTTAAATGATCTATTGTACATCAAGATTGAAATCACCGAAGTTATTGATAAGGTCGAAAACTCCCTAAAACTTGTGGGTGAACCTTTTTTAGCTAAAGTATATTCATTAGCTTCAAAAAAGTTCTATATTGATACTTGGAAGTCTAGCGTAAGAAGCAAGCTTAATACGGTCGAAAAGATTTATGAATCATTATCAGACCAGATTCAGAACGAAATAATGATAGTCTTAGAAGTGTTGATCGTTTTGTTGTTCGTAATAGATTTAATTGTTCTTTTTTGGGTAGGGATTTGATTGAAGAATCTTTTTTTGAAAAATTATCCTAATTTCAGAAATCAGTTAAATAACCAAGATTAATGTATATCCGTCTTAAGTGTTAATAAATTTAAAAATAATGTATTAAGTCTCTTCTGGAAAATACTGGCGAGCCAGCCAAACCTAGCGAAAATAAGAGTTATCATTCTTTGAAGATTCAGCTTGCTAATCGAAGATTTTCGCAGCTTAACCATCATCTTACGAACGGCTTTGTAGGTTTAACAAAATTGCAGGCTAAGCCCGTATTTTCTTTATCGACTTAATATATATTTTAAACAGAAAACTATTTATACTTTGTTACTCTTTTATTATTATGAATAAGATTATCTCTTTAGAAGATGCGTTGGAAGGAGTATTATTTTTACATTCTGAGACCGGGACAGAAGGAGGGTATTGGGCTTTTCAAGATTCTCAATTCATTTCTCCCAACACAACACGTTACAGCTGCAAAAAATGCTGTTTATATTGGGATAAAGAAACTTCTCCTTCTACGCCTCCGATAGTTGAACGATTATTCAACGGCCTTCCCGATTACTGTTCTCCTAATGACCACGAATTCAAGCTGATTTGTAAAGAAACCTGGGATTATAAAGGTCTACATATTCTAGAAAATGGCGACTATTTAACGATATATCACCCAAAAAAGAACAAAACAGTTTGGTCTGGAGTTATTGCTCTAGAACAACATCCTTTGTTTACAGAAAATGCATCTGGATTTTGGATCCATGCTGATCAAATTGGAATAGAGAGAGATGTTTGGGCGGAATATTTTTTTAAAGGATACCATGCTAAACTAGTTCCAGCAAAAGAACATAAATAAAAAATTTTTCTTGAAGTTTATACCAAAAGACTCAAAATTCCGAACAGAATTTTGTGCCTTTTGTACACTCAGAAACGGGGTTTCTGGTGCGCAGGAAACTTTGTTTCCTTGCGTATACAAAGGGCTTAAATTTTCTTCGAAAATTTATGTCCTTTGGTATATTTAACAAATATTTAAGTTTATCAAACCACTGACCAAATCATATAAGCTCCTAAAGCAAGCAAGAATAACCCTACAAACAACCTCATCAGACCCCTATTTTCTTTTCTCCACTTCTCCAATTTTTTGGAAGTATGACCGATGTAAACTAACCCGATTATCACAAATAAAGGTAAAACAAATATTAAGTTGTATAATAACAACAATGGAATTGCCGTAACGTAATCTCCAGCAGTCAATAAACCAAGGATTGCTAAATAAGGGGCACCAGTACAAGGAAGTTCCACAAAAACTACTAAAACGCCTAACAAAGCAGCAACGCCTAAGCTAAGTAAAGGATGTTTTGTTTCTAATTTTTTCATCGCTCGAGAATATTTTTTTATCCGCTTCTCTCCCCCTGGAATAATCTGTAACGAAAACCACTTTCCATACCAGAAGTAATCTTTGATCTCAAAAAATCCAGCAGCTATAGCTACTATGGCCGTAAACCAATAAAACGGGACGGCAAAATTTGTGGTGTAAGCTAAAGTAAAAATTCCCAATCCTATCAAAAGATAAGTAACATAAACCGAAGTAGTATAGATAATCCCTGCTAACAACATCTTAAATCTATTTTTAAAAACAGTAGTCATATACGCTAACAGAAAGATAAGCACTCCAAAAACGCAAGGGTTAATGCTATCTAGTAAAGCAGCTGTGATTATAATCCCTATAGTTAATTGTTCAACCATTGTTTAAATATTATAATTTAATTCTGTTTATTTTCTTCAAGATTACATCCAGAAAACTCAGCTAAATCTTTTATATCTAAATATCCAACCTCTCTTTTAATCTCAACGCCTTCTTTTTCAAGAATCCAGGTAGGAGTTTTAGTAATATCTTTTTGTAAGCAAAGTTTAGTTTGAGGGTTTTTTCCTCGAGGATGACATTCAACCTCAACTATATACTGAAAAGATTCTCCAAACAAAGCTCGTTCTTTAGCACAAACGCCACAAGTGAATGAACCATACATCTTCACATCATTAGCAGTGATACATTTAGCGAACTCACTATAATCAGCTTTCTCACTAGGCAAGTTGAATAAAACTAAAGGAACCAAGTTAATGATAACTATAAAGATTATCCAGGGTTTAGCTATCTTAAGTAGTTTTTTAAATTTAACTTTTTTCTCTGCCCTAAAAAGAAACAAAGATATGATAAAGACGATAAATACAATTACATGGACAACTGTACAAAAAGGACATATTGCCCGAAGGATGATCTCAGCAATAATCATATAGATAATAAATAGAATGCCTAAAGCAGACCAACCTAACAATCCTGGAACTAATTCCTTATTCTTCAATGTTTTCCAAGAGATTAAAAATAAGATTACAAACCACAATGCACCAAATAAAGCTACAGGAACATTAAAAAGCACCGAATAGATGCTAGTATTAACAAATGAACAAGAAACCGTCTCTCCAAAATCACATAAAGAACCTTTTGTGGGAGGAGCATAATGATTTTGTATTAAATAAAGAGAAGTAATTAAACCTAGTACACTCAGTACTAAAATTACTTTCAGAAGATTTTGTTTCAGTGCTACTTTCATTCTAAAAACCGATATTCTTTTACTAACTTAGTCTTAGACCACCATTCGCCTAGTCCAAACCATTGGCTTGATTTTACTGTTGTCAAACCGATTAAGACTATCAAGAATATGACGTGCTCGTCGAGGAAAGGATGATTCTCAGGAGGCAAGAGAGAAGTCCACATCAAAAACATCATTAAAGCTCCAGAATATCCGGCAATCTTAACTCCTATCCCTAAGACTAATGCTGAACCGATTAACAATAATCCCAACATGAAGATCCAATCGACAAAGGCATTCCCAGCCAGACTATTATAAAGAGAACTTAATGGACCATGTACACCGTACATCAAAAAACCAGCCGTGGGAGAATTTCCCGCTAACCAAGATTTATCTGCAGTTGTAGCAAAACCTAAACCAAGAAGCTTATCAAAAAAAGCCCATAAAAAAATTAAGCCTAATCCTAGTCTTAAAGACGTCCAAACATATAACTCCTTCTGAATTTTCATTTTTAACCCTCTTTTCTAAGTGATTGTAGTTGTTAAAATTTATCGCTTAGCAAAATTCACAAACTTTTTTCTTTGCTTTGGAAGCTTTACCTTTACTTTTGCCTGTTGCTTTAGGAGCACTCTTCTTTGCTTTAGGTTTACTTGATTTTAATGTTTTTTTTGCCATTTTCATTACGTAAGAACTTATTCTTACTCACCTCTTTTTTATGCTTTCTGTTAATAGTATTTTTATTATGAATTAAAATAAGTATAAAAACTTTCCGACAGAACATTTACTTCTTTTACCATCAAAGTTACAAAAAAAAAGAAAAAAAAGTTAAGACAGTTTGTTATAAGCCCATACAAATAGCCATACAAAGATAAAGCTAATCACAGCAGCTTCAACCATCCCAGCGATTATGCCGAGAAAACTTAACGAGAAAAACAGATGCCATTCCATCATCTGTTTTACTGCTCCCATATATAACCCTAGATTCCCTAAGAGGCCCAATAACAGCATGATTACAGCTGAAACAATCGCGGCTGCATATCCTGCAGCTAAAGCGTTTGGTTTTTGTTTAGCAACTCTTACGGGTAGACTTACTTTCTTTGTTACCTTTCTTTTAGATTTTTTTGCCATCAAATTACCTCTTTTTTTACATCTATTTACTTATTTAAGCTTTGATTAAAAAATAAAAAAATTATAATTTCTTCTTCCTTAACAACAGAGAGTTCATAACTACTGAAACCGAACTTAAAGCCATGGCTCCGCCAGCAATCATCGGATTTAACATCCAGCCAGTCCAAGGATAAAGAACTCCGGCAGCAATTGGAATACCTAAGGTGTTATAAAATAAAGCCCAGAACATGTTCTGTCTAATCTTTTTCATGGTCAACTTACTTAATTTTATCGCTTTAGCAATATCTAACAAGTTATTTCTCATCAAGACAATACTTCCTGATTCCATCGCTACGTCCGTTCCTGAACCCATCGCTATACCTATGTCTGCCTGAGCAAGCATAGGGGCATCGTTGATACCATCACCAACAGCAGCAACTTTACCTTTACGCTGTAATTTCTGGACATGACCTGCTTTCTCTCCCGGTAAGACACTGGCAAAATAATTAGTGATACCCGCTTTTTTAGCGATAGCCTTAGCAGTCCTTTCGTTATCTCCGGTAATCATGTAAACTTTCAAGCCTAATTTTTCTAACTCTTTGATCGCTTGGAAAGAATCTTCTTTAATCTCATCAGCAACAGCAATTACCCCTAAACATTTTTTTCCTTCAGACAAAACCATCGTGGTCTTACCTTCTGTCTCTAAAGATTCTATCTTCTTTGCAAAATCTTTCAAAGAAACTTTTCTTTCTTCCATCAACTTAGGATTTCCCAAGAAATATTCCTTACGACTAATTTTTGCTTTTACTCCCCTACCGATAAGAGCCTTAAATCCGGAAACTTTCTTAAAAGAAACTTTTAAAGCTTTAGCTTTATCTACAATTGCTTCTGCTAAAGGATGTTCTGAACTCTTTTCCATACTGCCAGCAATCTCTAAAAGCTTCTCTTTAGTTACACCTTTTCCGACAAGAACATCTGTAACTTCAGGTTTACCCTTAGTTATTGTTCCGGTCTTATCAAAAACTACAAAATTAAGTTTGTGTGCTGTCTCTAAAGCTTCACCACCTTTAATCAAAATTCCTTGTTTGGCTCCTTTTCCTGTACCTACCATAATTGCTGTAGGGGTAGCTAAACCTAAAGCGCAAGGACAAGCAATCACTAAAACTGCTACTGTAGCAATCAAAGCAAACCCAAACTCAGCATGTAAAACTGAAAACCAAATTGTAAATGTTAACAGTGCAATAAAAATTACCACCGGAACAAAATAGGAAGAGACATTGTCAGCAAATCTTTGAATAGGTGCTTTTTTGGTTTGAGCATCCTCGATTAACTTGATTATTCTAGAAAGAGTGGTCTCAGAACCTACTTTAAGAGCCTTAAATCTAAAACTTCCTTGCTTGTTTATGGTTGAACCGATAACTTCGTCCCCTTTTCTCTTTTCTACTGGAAGACTTTCCCCAGTAACTAAACTTTCATCGATTGAAGAGTGTCCTTCTAAAATTACTCCGTCTACAGGAACTTTTTCTCCGGGTTTAACGATTAAGACATCTCCTTTTATTACATCATCGATAGGAATCTTTATCTCTTTTCCAGCCCTGATAACTGTAGCAGTTTTTGCTCCCAGTTTCATCAGTTTACTAATAGCTTCAGAAGTTCTGCCTTTAGCGACTTCTTCTAAATATTTACCTAATACTACTAAAGTAATCAACACTGCTGAAGCTTCAAAATATTGATGCCCTTTAGCTGCAAACAAAACCACGTAAACAGAATAAAAGTATGCCGCGCTAGTTCCCATGGCAATTAAAGTGTCCATGTTAGAAGTCTTGTTTTTCAAGGCTGCCCAAGCTCCTTGATAAAATGGTTTACCAATATAAAATTGAATGGGAGTTGCTAAAAACCACATAATATAATCCTGGAAAGGGAGAAAATCTTTAAGGAACATTCCTAAAATTAAAGCAGGTAAAGCAAATATTGAACTTAAGATTACTTTGGATTTTTGTCTTTTCAGTTCATCTTTCTTTTTCTGTTCTTCTAATTTAGCATTAGAATCTTTAGCTACATGCCCGTCATAACCTTTCTTCTTAATTACTTTTAAGAGAGTCTCTTCATCAATTAGTTTAGGATCGTATTCAACTGCTGCTTTTTCAGTAGAGAAATTAACTGTAGCTGATTTTACTCCTTTCTCTTTATTCAAAGCTTTATCTAAGATAGTAACACAACTTTGACAATGCATGCCGGAAACTTTAATGATTGTTTTTTCTGTCATTTTATTTTTTTTTCACCTGACCTGTTTATTATTAAGATATTTCTTTGTTTTATATATTTACGGTTATTATTGTAGGTTTAAGGACCTTAATTAAATTTAGCCCCCACATCCACAACCTCCACCGCCAGCACCACAACTTCCACCTTTGGGAACCTGAACCGTGTTCAATTCAGCACTGACGGAATTGACATCGACATCTTCTTTGACAACAAAAACACCGGGGATCATGCCCATCCAACAACTCCAAGAAACGGTTCCTTCTTCTGTGGGAGTAAATTCAATAACCTGTTCTCCTTTCTTAATCTCAAACTTAAGCCCATATTTAGGAACTTGGATAGCGTTATTACAGCCATTAATCTCTTTACCGTCAATGATCCATTTTACAGGAACTCCTTTTTTTAAGACAAACTTATCTGGGCTCCACCCATAGCGATTTACTTCCATCCTGATCTCTTGATAACCATCCTTAAAAACAAGGCCAGAATTTTCAGCAGAGTTTCCTTCGCTAGAGGCACTTTTAACATTCAGCACATTAAATTCTGCAGTAAGTGAATTAAAATCATATCCAGAACCTGTTAAAGCTAAACCTCTGTTCATCATCACTAAGCCTAGAATTATGACGATCGCTCCAGAAGCCTTCAAAATCCGATAGGTAGATTTTTTACTGATAAAGCTTGTCAAATAACCAAATCCTAGCATCACTGGTAAAGTACCAAGGGCAAAGACAAACAATAATTTAGCTCCTTCAATCATGCTTCCTGTTCCTGCAGCCATGATATAGATTGCTTGTAATGGACCACAAGCTATCATTAAGCCGTTAAGCAAACCTATAACTAAAGGATTATTTGAATGTTCTCTAGATTCTTTTCCCACAAATTTGTTGATAAACTTAGGTAAACTAATCTGAAATTTTCTTAAAGAAGGGAAAAAATTCAACATCTTCAGTCCAAAAAGAACTAAAAACAATCCTGCTACAATCCCGGCAATTCCTCTCATCAGCGGTGTAAAAGCAATTATGCTTCCCAGCAAACCAAAAGCAGCACCAATTACAGTATAGGAAATGGTTTTTCCAAGGCCGTAAGACAGATGCATATGAGTAGTTTTTTTACCTTCCTTCAGACCTTTAGCAGTATAAGAAACGACAAAACCGCCACACATGCTTACACAATGAAAACCGGTAAGCAGACCGACAACAAATAAAAGACCATAACCCATATTTTGAGTGATCTCGGGAAGTTGGAAGGCATCAAACAACCTTAATAAGAAATAACCACCAATAATAATTCCGATAATCCCAAAGATCCAACCCCGCTTATTGCTTTTTTCGTTGCCTTTATTTTCTTCACAGAGGTAACCTTTTTCTTCAATCGCTTTCTTTATCTCTTCGAGATTTGTTTTTTCGTCATCATAAGAGACTTCAGCCTTTTCTGTAGAATAATCAACAGTAATACTTTTAACACCATCAACCTTAAAGGCCTGTTTAGCAATAATTTTTTCACAACTATTACAAGTCATCCCTTTGGCCAATATTTTTTTCGTTACGATTGTTATCTTAATCAGCTCCGTGATATTCTTCTTTATTCTCTTCTAGAGAATTCTCTAATCGATTCAATTTATAACCGGATAAGCTTATTCCCATAATTGTTATCTGAGAGACTAAACAAAGTATACATAACGCTTTAATCAAAAAAAACTCAGCATAAGTAAGATAAAATGAAAACAACAACGCTAATAAGGAAAACAGAAATATTGTTCTGGACGAAAAAAGGCCCTTTAACCATACAATTTTCAACTTTAATTTTTTTTGATAAAAAGATTCTAAACTTAGGAGTCCTAAAAAAACATACCCTAACAAGCCAAACAAAGCTACTGGTATGCCTAGCAGTTCAGAGTATTTACTGCTGCTAACTTTACTACAGGAAAGTGTTTCATTAATATCACAAGGTTTCTTAGCTTCAATGTAATGTAGATTTAACAGATACGAACTCAAGACTATTCCAAATAAAGAAAGAAAAAAAATAATTTTCAATAATCTTTTCTTTTCAGCAATCATTCTACCTGGTAACCTTCCTTCTTGATAGTTTCCTTGATCTTCTTTAAGGATACTTTCTTTTCGTCAAACTCTACCACGACTAACTCTTTCTTAGAGTCAACGGAACTTTTTACTCCTAACTCTTCCAAAGCATCGCTGATCAAGACTCCGCAACTTTTACAATGCATCCCTTTAACTTTTAACGTTTCTTTTACCATTTTGATTTTCCTCTTAACTGTTAGCCAAAGCTTGTTCGATGACCTGTTCAAAAACACTATAAGGTTGTGCGCCAACTACCATCTTTCCGTTAATGAAAAAAGCAGGTGTTCCAGACACTCCTAACTGAGAACCAGCCGCTAGATCATTTTTCACTTCACCAGTCATCTTTCCAGAATCTAAACAGCTATTAAACTCGCCAGTATTCAAACCGATTTCTTCAGCATACTTCTTAAATGAATCCACTCCGCCTTGAACTCCACTTTCAAATAGCTTGTTATGCATATCATAATATTTCCCTTGTTCGCCAGCGCACTCTGCTGCTTCTGCAGCTTTCTGAGCTTGAGCATGAAAACCAAGAGGGAAATCTCGGTACACAAACTTTACTTTGCCAGTTTTGATATACTTCTGATCAATTTGTTTAAAAGTCTGAGAATAAAATTGTTCACAGAATGGGCATTCATAGTCACTGAATTCCACTATCGTTACTGGTGCATCTGGATCTCCTTTAACATCATCATCGTCTATCAAAGCTGCTGAATCTGCGCTATCTGAAGGGGAAGGATTGTTTGAAGGTGCTGCTGCTTTAACCGGCAAATTTGGTTCATTTGCTTTTTTGATAAGATCAGTTCCAGACAAACCAGATATTTTAAATGCTACAAACAGAAGCAGTAAAACTTGTACTACTGCAACTACGGCCATAAATTTCTGAAACTTGTTTAACCCAGAAAATCCAAAAAAATCTTTCTTCTCTGAAGCAGCCTTATGCCCTCTCTCGGTGTGTTTATGTTCTACAGGTTTATGAAATTCTGTTTTTTGTTCTACTTTAGCTTCTGTAAAACTTTCTTCATGCATATGTTTTTGTTCTTTATTTTCAAAATGTGTCATTTGGTTTAACCTCCTCTTTACGCAAATCTATAAGCTCCTTGTTCGAGCTCTGATTTAGAGATAACTACGTTGCCGTCCTCTATTTTATAACTAAGATAACTTGGCCAGCATCCGTAACCTCTATTCTTTGTTCCAAGGCCGTCTATCTTAAATATTTTACCGCAGTTTTTACATTTAATATCAGTACCTTGCTGTTCATAACCTTTGTATCCGCCACAAACATCACAAGCATCAAAAGCAGTCTTGATAGTACCATCTGATCCTCTTACGGTAAAGAATTTTACTGTAACACCATTAGCATCAAATTCATATTTTTGTAATTTTCCTGTTACCAATTCTAAAGGGATCTTAATATTCTCTGTTCCGCTAAAATCGGCTACTACTGAAGCTGTAGCACCTGAACCGGAGGAATCTGAATCATTAGAAGAGCAGCCAGCTACGACTAATAATAATATTCCCAAAATGACCATCCCCCCTATCGTTTTTGTTTTCATTTCTTTAAACCTCTCTTTCTTCATTTCTAAACTATCTTTCTTGGTTTCTGAATTCGTTTTGTTTGTTTCTAGAGATATCTCCGCTGAAACGCTTTATAAACCATGTCGTGAAACTAGTTTCTGAAACTGATTTTAGGACCGTTTTTAGTTCATTTCTTCAGAATTATTTGATTTTAGGGTTTTATAAGTTTAAAAATAGAATAAATTTAAAAAAATAAAATTATCTCTTCTTTAATAGATCTTCAAGATTGTAATTTAAGTCATCAACATCAGATTCTTTTTCTGCTTGAACCATCAGATAATCGCTGGAATTAAATAAGTCTCCATTAACATCGCAATCAGAAGAAGGGCTTTTATTATAAAGGAAACAATAAGTTCTAGTAATTGTTAAACCGTATTTATCCTTAAATATTCCTGTGCCTTGCTCACGCCTAAATTCTTGCCCGGAGTTATCCTGTACATCCTCAAGAACGGAAAAGGAATCTACTTCTAAAAAATCATCAAGTAAATATTTTAAAACTTTTTCAGCATGATCTTTAGTGTAAGTCTCACCAGTCAAATAGTCTTGTAAATCTATGGTTGATTTTATCATAATATAGAAAATCAGTCAATTATTTATAAAACTTAGGGTGTTTTTTGTTAATCTTACATATCGAAAAAAAATAGAAAAATTCCAACTTTACTCTCATTTCATAATTACTATATTAGTCATCCCTCTTCTCTTACGTTCGATAAGACCTTTACCTTCTAACTTATCAAGAACTCTGGTCATCTTAACTTTGCTCATCTTAACTTCCTTGATCAAATCACTTTGATAAGCAGAACCGTTTTCTCTAACAACTACATTCACTACTGCTTTTTCATCTTCATCCAAATTTTCAAGCTTAAGATTTACTTCTTCCAAGGAAAAGTCTCTTTTAGGCTCTTCTGGCCTTACAGCATTTTTATTTTCTTTATCTTCTTTCATGAAAAAAGCAATAAAAGCCCCTACAATTACCAATAACCCAATTAGGCCATAACTGATTCTTCTTTGTGTATCTAAAGTTATTTGCATCGGGCATGAGATTCCATGTTCACAACTAGTAGCAACAATAGTATCTAAAGCATTATTGAAAGAAAAAACTATTAATAAGAACAGCAAAGTAATTCCCATCACTAATAGACCGACATGTTTATTCTTCATGTTTAATCAAAAAGAACCTCTTATTTTAAATACTTTCCTAAGCTTTAGAATACTTGCATTATAATGGTCTTTCATTACTTACTCAAAATAAGCAGAATCTTCATCTACAGGTTTTTTGAACTTATCTAAGTATAAGTTTAACTTCTCTTTCATCTCTTCTTTATTCTTCTCTTCAATATTTAATTTATCTATTTCAGCAGTCCAGTCTATCTTTGGAAGTTCAGTTAAATTGCTGATAAAGTTTCTTCCTTCATCTTTAATGAGCTTTTCAACGATCTTAGCTTTTGTTGTTCCAAACTGTTTAGTTGCTGGAAATTTAGTGATAGCATTTGCTCCAGCTTTCATCAAGTAGCCTACTTCCTCAGACCTTCGCAGATTAGTTCCAGCAATAATCTCTAACCTAGGAAACTTAATCCTGAGACGAGCGATCCATTGTAAATATTCGTCAACAGAAGGGCCTTTAGTATACTCAGTTCCTTTTACAGGCTTTAAAGCATAAAGAGTGATCCGATCTAATTGATGTTTTTCTATAAATTCAAACAAGTATTTCATATCCTCAATCTTATCTCCTAAGCCGACGATTACAGCAATACTCTTTTTGAAACCTTCTAATTCCATAAACATCTTATCGTAAGGTTTAATGGGCTTATTCGGACAGACATATTCATGCACCTGAGGAGTTAAAGTTTCCATAGATGCGCAGATCCCTTTAACATAAGGACGAATAGATTCTAGATGTTCTTTACTCATAACTCCCAGATTTAACCAAATCTTTTCCTCATAGACAAGGCTAACATTTTTGATAATTTCTAAGAGATCAGGAAAAGGCATAATTCCATAACCGCCAGTCAAAAATTCTATTCTCCAGCCAAAGATTTTACAAAATAAGGCTTCTAATAAAGCTGAGCCCATCGTTCTTCTAGACAGTTCAGGATGTTTGATCTTATGTTTTTGTGTTGTCCTGAAACAAAACTTACAGTCTCCGATGGAACAATACCAACTTAAGAAGATACATCTACCATACCAAGTTCTACTGTCAAAATTTTCTGAATATATTGCTTCGGCTTCTTTTAATAACTGTTCAGTCTCCGGACTAATTGAGATCTCTTCCAAATGAAGAAATTTACTAGAGTCATAAGCTTCTGTAGTCATTAAACTCTTGATTTGATACTTTTTTTATAAAGTTAATGAGAAAAAATCTGAAAAAAAAGAAACAGAATCGAAAGAAAAAAACATATGGTTTATAACCTTAAATTAAAAATTAAAATAATGAGATTAATACTTAATCACATAAACTGAGTACTTGTCTGCTCCATTAGTTCCAGCATTTCCCTCTGAAGTAACGCCAGCTTCCCCGCTTCCCTTAGAAACAGAGATTGACCACTCTTTCTCAACTTCCTCTGCTCCATCACTGATAACCACTTTAACTTTTTTATTTCCGAGAGTTGTAAAGGTTCTTTCTATCGTATCAGTTCCAACAATAGTATCTTCTCCAAATCCAGAAAAGCTCCACTTATAGCTTAATTCGTCTTGATCATCATCTTTTGCTGCAACGTGAAAGACGACAGCTTCGTTTAAGTTTACTTTAACAATTTCTGAAGGCAAGTAATCAAGCACTTTTGGAGCTTGGTTAGCATCTTTAACAATTATCTTTACAGGATGAACCACTTCAAACTCACCATCTGAAACCTTGAACTCAAGCCAAACTTCTTCTTTATTGCTATTAAACCATTTATTTAAGACATTATCACCGGAAACAAATCTTTCCAGCCAACTAGTCTTAGTTTTATTTACAAGCTTATTGCTCGGTTCCCAAATAAATAAACCTTCTTTGAAAGATGCTCCTGCTGGAAGGTGATCTAAACTTAGATCCAATTCTTTATCATCAGGGTCTGTAGCCATAACCCTAAAACCGAACTCGTGTCCTTCATTGACAACAATCTTATCATTAGCCACATGAAGAGAAGGCTGACGATTCTTTTTCTCTACTTTAATATTAACTGGGACCGTCTCGGATAAAGTTCCATCACTTGTAGTTACATAAATAGTATAAGTGTCTCTGTCACCATAACTAGTCTGCCAAGTTCCGCTTTTGCTTAAAGGCCAGGAATAAGATAATTTTACTAAGTCTCCATCAGGATCAGATGTTTTTGGTTCTAATTCTACTTTTTCTGTTTCCTTAACTGTAACATTCTCTAAAGCTTCAAAAACAGGAGCTCGGTTAGTATTATAAATTATAAGAGGTAGGGAACCAACAGAACAGAGGTCTTTTCCACAACTTTTTACTTTAATTATAACTGTCTTTTTATTTAAGATTCTATTTTCAAGTCTGAATGTATTTAGTAGGTCACTGATGATTCCTCCTTTTCTAGCTAAATAACTATAATCTGGTTCCCAAGAAAACTTCTTTGATTCTGGGTTATAGGTTGCTCCTTCAGGAGCATTTTCAAAAGTAACAGTAAGCTCATCTCCATCTAAGTCTTCAGTGTCCAAAGACCATTCTAATAATTCTCCTTCTTTAACACTTAAGCTTTCAGGAAGATTCAAGGTAGGCGCTCTGTCAACATCCGTAACAGTTACACGAACTTTTTCCTTGACCGTAAACTCACCGTCAGAAGCATAAATGTTTAGAGAATAAACTCCGGCATCATTATAACTTGTCTGCCAAAGGCCGTCTTCATCAAATTTATCATCAAAAGAGTAAACTAGTTCATCACCATCAAGATCAACATCAGGAAGATCAAGCCTAACAATTTCACCTTCGTTTATTTTTAGAGGCAGTAATTCTAAAGTTGGTTTTCGGTTAATATTTTCAACTTTCAAAGCCCATTCTTTAACTACTCCTACAACCGCGTCAGAAACAAATACAGTAAGAAGATGCTCTCCGGAAGAATCATAATCTAAATAAAATTCACCTTTCTTATCTTCACCGATGACGGTTTCATCTAGTTTCCAAAGATAAGTTAGCTTGTCTTGGTCATTATCTTGAGCTTCTACTTCAAACTTTAGATTCTCGTCTTCTTTTAAGGTTATTATTTTAGCTTCTGAAAAAGAGTCGATAAATTCTGGCGGTTGATTGGTCTGTAAAACTTCTACTTCTATCCTTAGCTTAGTTTCCACAATACCATCATTTACTTTAAAGTCCAGGACGTAAATTCCCGCATCACCATAACCAGTTTTCCAAGTTCCACTTTTATCAAAAGGATTATTAAGTTCATAACTCAACAAGTCATTGTCTGGGTCTGCTACAAAAATTTTCAAATCAACAGTCTGAGTCTCCTTAACTGTAATTTTGTTCTCGGTCAAATAAGGAGGTTGATTCTTGTTTTTCACAACTAAAAGAATTTCTTCATCAGTTTCTTTTAATCCATCAGAAGCCGTTATTTTAAGAGGGTATTCCCCAGCATCATCATAGCCAGTCTGCCAAGTTCCGTTCTCATTTAATGGGGAGGAATAACGATAAGTTACATCGTCTTTGTCAGGGTCGACAGCTTTAGCGTTAATCTTTACTAAATCTGTTTCCTGTACTTGGAACGTCTTCACGGCAAGAACACTGCTGCTTACGGCTATGATTAGAACAAGTAGTCCTAATAGCAGTCTTGTTTTGTGCTGGATCATTTTACCGCCTATTTTTTAATTTATTTTTCAAGGTATTTTCTTCATCTATACTTTTTGTCTCTTTTTCATTAACTTTTTTATTCAGTTACTAAGTTAAAATATAAAAAAAAATATTAAATCTGCTCAGTTAAGTTCAAGAGAAATCTCCTCAAACTTTGGCGGCATGTTCACATCTTCAACAACAAGTTTTATCTTTTTTGTTACTGTGTCTTTGCCATCATTAGCAGTTACAGTGATTAGATATTCACCATGATCAACGTAAGTTGTTTCCCATACTCCGTCATCTCCAATTGGATCGCTGATCTTTAAGGTTACAGTATCACCGTCAAGGTCTGAAGTTTTAAGATTGAGTGTTACTGTCTCTCCTTCTTTCACCTTTATATCTTTAAGGTTCTGAATCTCAGGAAGAACGTTAACATCTTCTACAACAAGCTTAAAGACTGATTCACTTTCAAGTTCTCCGTCGCTTGCTAAAACTTTAATCTTATATTCACCTGCACTTTCGTGATTTGTAACAAAGACTCCTCCTTTCAAAGGTTCAGAGACTTTAACAGTAACTGCATCATTGTTTGGATCGGTCACTTTTGGTTCAAATTTCACAGTTTGACCTTCCTTAACAAAAAGATCCTTTAAAGCCTGAATCACTGGAGCAACGTTTACACGGTTGACTACAACCTTAACTTTCTTTTCTACAGTGTGAACTCCGTCAGTTGCCTTAAGAGTTACAAGATATTCTCCAGCATCCCCATAATTAGTTTTCCATTCTCCTTTTTCATTTAAAGGAGGAGAAAAGGTGTAATTGACAACATCGTTGTCAGGATCGGTAACTTTAACTTTTAATTTTACCCACTGATTTTCATTAACAACTACTTCCTGAACACTTTCTTCAACTGGCTGTGCTTCTTTAGCTTCGTTCAAATCAGGAAGAACAACTTCATTTTCTAAATCTTCTTTAACTTTTAAGTCTGTATTTTTATCTACGGCCTTTGCATCTTCTCCTAAGCCCAGTTCTTCTTCTATCTGGGCAATCTCTGCTAACAAACTAGAATCATCACTTTTTTCTTCTTCTTTAGGAACTTGATATGTTTTATAATCAATACATC
>JAHJDQ010000190.1 GCA_018812355.1 Nanobdellota archaeon
TAAAGTTTATAATCCAGTAATAGGACGCCCAGGTATTAATACAAGACTTATGGTTTCATTACATTATTTGAAATATGCTTATAATTTAAGTGATAGAGCTATATTAGAATTTTGGGTAGAAAATCCTTACTGGCAGTATTTTAGTGGCATGGAATTTTTTGTTTCAGAAATACCGATTCATTATTCAAGCATGTGTCGCTGGCGTCAACGCGTAGGAGAATCTGGAGTTGAAAAACTCTTAAAAGAAACTATAAAAACAGGTATGAAACTTAAAATAATAAAGAATACTCAGCTTAAAGATATTAACGATACTACAGTTCAAGAAAAATATGTTAGATTCCCTACAGATTCAAGATTATACTTTAGGTCTATACAAAGACTTGTAAAATTAGCCAATAAATTAAATGTAAGATTAAGGTTAAAATATACAAAATTATCAAAACATTTCTTGTATAATCAAATTCGTTATATGAACACTGAAGAGTCTGAAAAAGTTGAAGAATATTCAATCAAACTTAAAACTTGTCTTGGGACACTTATTAATCCTGAAGAGAAATAGATGACTTAAGCTGCATATCGAACAGTATCTTTTTTAAAATAACTTCTTCCTCTTTTTGAATCTTTTTGTAAAGATTTCATAAATGAAGTAATTTCTTTTTTAAACTTTTCTTTCTTTGGAGAAGAATAACTATAAAAAAAATTAGTTTTTAAATCACAATTCAAGCGTTCATCAGGATTTAAATCTGGAGAATAAGAAGGCAAATAAAAAGTTTCAATCCTATCTTTTTTTGTTTCTAACCATTCTTTGAAAATTTTACTATGATGAACTTTTAAATTATCCAATATAACAAATATTTTGTTTTTCTTATATCTAATTAATTGTCTCATGAATCTTTTTAATTTAAGGCACCTCTAAAAACCTATTTTAAAATTAATTTCGAAAATAAAGTTGAGAAAACACTAAAAAAATATTGAAATAATTCAAATGTCTTATAAACATTATACGCAATAGGCAATATTTTGTTTGTTCACCTTCTTTTTAGTTCAATAATTAACAACTTCTAGTCAAGAACTCAAATCTCGTAAAATTATAAACTAAATTCGCTAACCCTATTTTAACTTTTGCTCGCTGTAGTCCTATGCTTCTAATACATAGTTTCATGCACGTTTTTTGCCTAGCAAAAACATGTTCGACTGCAATGCGTATTGCAGAGTTAATTTTATTCAATGTTTTTTTTATAACACTCAATTTTTTATTTGGGGATTTATTCCATTGTATTTTAGATTTATCGCCACAATTATTTATAAAAATTTCTATTTTTTTAGATCTATATGCACCATCTCCATATACTTCTAAGCTAACATCAGTATGCTGGTAAATGTCTTCAAAAACACGACTGTCATGTACAGAAGCATCAGTAATTCTATACTCTCGTATAAATTTGTGTTTTTTGTCAATATTTGTGTGGCTTTTGTACCCAAAATGTGATTTATTCCTCTTTTTTGTCCATCTGGCATCCATGTCAGTTTGAGATTTTTTAGACTTTGGCCAATTAGACCAGTTTTTAGGTTTTTTGCCATTTTTAATTAATTCATTATCTTTTTTGCCGGTTCGTCTTACTGGAGCTTTAATTATAGAAGCATCTACTATTTGACCTGATTTCGCAAAAAATCCTAATTCTTTCAAAGTATTTTCGAACTCATCAAATAGAGCTCGAACTCCATTATTTTTTCCCAAATTTTCTTTAAATAACCATATTGTCTTAGCATCTGGGATTGTATCTGTTAAAAGTATTCCAAGGAATCTTATGAAACTGAATCTGTCTCTGATTTGAAATTCTGTCTGATCATCAGACAAATTATACAATATTTGGAGAACGATAATCTTGAACATTAAAATGCAATCGTAAGAAGGGCGTCCACCTTTGGAACTTTTATTTTTACGTGGTATGATTTTTTCGATTGGTTTCCTAAAGATCTCCCAGTTAATAACTTTATTTAATTTTTCTAGTGGGTCTCCCATTTTTGAAAGTGCCTTAAATCTTTCAGAAAAATCAAAAAATCCAGTCTGAATCATACATTTCCCCTTCATTTGAATTAAAAAATTCAATCTAACAAAAATTTATAACATTTGCCAGGTTTTTAGAAGTTTCTAATTGATATTATTGGTAAGATTGATATTTATTGCTATTTTTGATATATTTCTATTGACAAGTTTTTTTTAATCTGGTAGGATACTAAGAATTAATCTTTAATAACA
>JAHJDQ010000191.1 GCA_018812355.1 Nanobdellota archaeon
TATATCTTGAAAGTGAAAATTCTCATCATCTTGTGAAACCCAGTAAGTAACTGTTTCAAACCAAGTTGATCCATCTTTATCCCTGCCCTTGATAATCCTAACAGGTCTGCCCCAGATTGTTTGTAATACTATCTCAACTTCTGAATCAGTTAACTTTTGAATTGATTCTTGAATAGAATTAAGTGCTTCGCTATTATCAATAGATGAGTAATGTTGTAATGGTTGTCTGAACAATCCTTTAAGATAGTTAACCTTCTTATCAGATTTCATTAAAGAATATACTAAGGTAAGAGTACAAACCATCAGTACCATCAACACCACCTCTGTATTAGTAATCATTGTCTTTTCCTTTTAGTAGTTAATCCAATTGATTTAAGCTCACTCGCACGTTTATATACAAATATAGGGTTGATTCATTGTAGAATTACTAGCAAATCAACCCTATAGACCCATATAGCCCCTATGTTGATTATCCTCTTGCTCATTCTAGCATTCAAACAAGGAATGTTTTCTTTTCTTCTGATAACTTTCAACTGCTTGTGAAGTTTATGGGAGATAGACATTCTCTCTAAATATCTTCTTTGTTACAACAGCAGGCAATAGCCACATTCAATTCGTTGTGTTCAATGCCACATAAGTAACACCGATAAGTTACATTTGCTTTATCTTTCATTGTTTATTCACCAAAACATTCAGTATAATTCTTTATTTTTCAATCGCATCTTACAGTAATGCAGGATTGCCCTTCTACATATTCCTGTTTTATGCGATGTCATCTCTAACTTCATTACTTCTTTCAATACAGTATATGTTTCCTCATTTAAATCAATAATGAGTTTCTTAGGTTTGAACTTAGGTGGTTGTTCAACATAAGGTCGATCTTGTGGATACACAAAATCTTTATTTCTATTTAATAGTCTCATTTTATTTTCCCTCCTTTATTTCAAAGCAAGTGCTATCATTAGCACAGTTTGAACAGTATAATTTGTTATGAGAATCTTCAAAGTTACATTCCTTAGAATAACACCCATTACATTTTTGGTATGTAATATTGGTTTTTGTTAGTTGAATTAGGTCTTTTTTGAAAGTTCCCTGTTCGGAAATATTACCATTATCAATGCATTCTATTTTATCATCATTATCTTCACTATCTTCACTTTTAAGCTTAAAGATGGGAAAATGAGCAGATTTTGGTGAAGATACGGTGAAGTTTACTTTTTCTTTATCTTCACCAATGTTCACTATATCTTCACTTATTGTTTCTTCAGTTAGTACTAATTCTTCTTCTTCTAAAGCTAAAAGTGAAGAAGGTGAAGAAGGTGAAGATAAAATTAACATATTAGGGCATATGGTTTTTATCACTTGTTCAAAATAATCAATATTTATATCAAATGCAGTACCTTCATTGGTATGTTTTTTGTACTCAAAGAAACCAAAATTGGATAAATGAGAACAAACAGTTCGACTAGCTGGGCAAAATTCACCCACCCATAATTCAACAATCCTTTTGGCCAAAACTGGTTTTTCACCCCATTTGAGCATACGATAAGTAATTTCTAAAACTTTGTATTCTGTAGTTCCTTCAGGTATACTATCAATTTTTTTTTATATCATTAAGACTTTCAGCAAATGTTTTTATTTCCTCAAACAATTTTGGTTCAACCATATTTGCTAGAACAAACAAAGGTTTCCATAACCATAAATCGCGGTTGGTTAGTTTAGTTTTTAATTGAAAATCATCATACTTAGCTTTAATTAATTTCCAATTCTGTAGAGAAAATAAATACAACTCATCTCTTATTTCTTGCCATTTTCCATTTTTATCATTTGGTTCAATAGAACCACGTTTATCTTTTCCTAATGGTTTTACTGTAACGTGAACAATTGCCCTATCTTCTGTTGCCCCATATAAACCATTAATACTACCAATCATTGTTGGTGAATAAGTTTTATAGTAAATAGTTAAATATTTATTACCCATCTTTTCTTGTCTTGGAACTGTTCCAGTATATTTGTATCCAGAATTAATTAACTCTGCTCTAGGGTCAGCTTCTACTTTTCCTTTATACACTGTGTAAAGTTTTTCTGCCTCATCAACATATTTTGTTGGCCGTTGTTCGTGAGTAATTCTAAACAATGTGGCTTCTGAAGGATTAGTCATTTCTTCAGTTGCATTGAAAGTAAACTGCCTACTAATACTCATAATTTTAGTTTTCCCAGTTGCTTTTAGTCCACGTAATTCAAACAATGGATAATATACAAATAACGAATAAAAGTAAGTACCAATATCCCACAACGTATGAATTGAATACCAATTATCATTACTAAAA
>JAHJDQ010000192.1 GCA_018812355.1 Nanobdellota archaeon
ATTACCGGAACCCAGTTGTTCACTCAGGGCGGTTTCCCTTCAGAATATTTCCAATTTAAGATCGGTGAAAATGAAACCAGCTCATATAATACATCATTGTCAACAACAACCTGGACAAACATAACTAATACTAGTTCAGCAAACGATGTGCTTAACTTGGACTGGCACGCGGCAAATGATAATTTTGAAACTGATTTAAAAGTTGTTATTCCTGGAGATGAGGGAGCAGGAACAAAGAATTCAACAATAACTTTTACAACAAACTAATTGAAAAAAATGAAAATAAAAACAATCTTGTGGATAATCATGATCTTAGTTCTCGTACAGAGCGTAGTTGCTATAGGGTTAAGACCGGCCAAAACAACTGTTGATTTTACTCCCGGATTAGAACAAGAATCTAGTTTTACCATTGTCAATAACGATCAGACTAATTTTAGTGTTAAGGTTTATGCCGCAGGAGAATTAGCAAAATACCTTGAGTTCGGGCAAGATGAACTGTTATTTAATGAACATGATGAAAGTAAGAAAGTTAGTTTTAAGTTAAACTTGCCGCAAAAATTACCCCCTGGAGAACTAAATACTGATCTTGTCGTGGAAGAACTGGTTGGAGAAAGTGAAAATGCCGTTTCCGCTAAGTTAGTTCTAAAACATAAACTGATTGTTAGAATACCTGCTTTAGGAAAATTTGTGGAAGCAAAAATTAGTTCTCAAAAAGAAGAAAATGATCTTAAATTATTTTCAGAAGTGAAAAATATTGGCACTGAACCAATTAAAGAAATTAAAACCAAATTCTCTCTGTATGAAGGTTGGAAAAAGATCTATTCTGCGGAAACAACTGCAGAATCGTTAGCTCTTGGAGAAACAAAGATGCTTTCAGTAATGGTTCCTCAAGAACTAGTTAATTATGGGGAGTTTGACCTTTTAGCAGAAGTGTCTTATGATAAAAATGAATTAGTATTGGAAGAAAAGTTAATCTTGGGAGAACCAGAAGTAGAAATATTGTCCTTTGACAAATACTTTATCCAGGGAGAAATCAATCCGTTCTTGGTTAGTTTAGAAAACAAATGGAACAAAAAGTTAAAAGATCTGTTTATCGATGTTCTTGTCTTTAAAGATCAAGAACAAATCGATTCAATCAGAACTGCTTCTTTTGATCTGAAAGCCCATGAAGAAGAACAAGTGAAAGGCTATTTTGATGCTGACAAAGAATTAGGTGATTATATTTTTGAAGTTGTCGTTAATTATAATGGTAAAAAGAGTTCTCAGAAATTTATTGGAAGCATTTTAATTAAAGAAGATTATAATCAAGTAGTTGAAAGTTCTGGGAGTTGGCTTTTGCTTGGAATAGTCTTAATATTAATCATTTTGGGTTTTGGAACCCTTATTTTGTATAGAAAAAGAAACCAAGATTTGAATTAATTGGATGACTTAACTAGAGAAAAATAGGACACTGTTACCTAATCAGTGGGTGGGCATTGCGGAGCCTGAACCACCTCTCAACTTCGCCTCATTTTATTCGGCTCAGGTCGTATTGCACAACTCTATGAGATTAGTACAATAGGCAATTACGCAAAGCCCACCTTTAAGGAAACAGTGCCAAAAATAGAAAAATATATAAACCCTAATTAAATCATAGTTCTATAACTAAGTAACAGAAGTCAAGCTTAGTTTAAATTCAAAGGAGGTAAAAATGGCAAAAGAGAAGATGATGACCAAGAACATTTCTAATAAAGCAGTTGTAATCATGTTAATTGCGGTTATTGTTGTTAGTGTAACAGGCTTAGGATTTTACATCAGTGCTTTAGATAATGCTGAACCACGAGTACATTCAATTAGTCTGGGAAAAGTATCTTTGAATATAGTAGAGCCGCCAATGGAATTTGAGCCAGTTACAGATGGAGGTAAAGTTTCTTTAGGCATAAGAAAATAAAATAAAATAATTATTTCGAAAGGAGGTAAAATAAAAAATGGGAGATGTTTCAAATAAGACGATAGTGGCCCTCTTAGCAGTGGCCTTAGTTATTACTGTTATCGGTACGGTGATAAGTGTGAACAAGTTAAGTAATCTTGGAGGACAGTACGATCAGATTACTGGAAGAGTAGTTGATACGGGTACTACTTCAATTACCTTGGCAGGTACTGCTGCAATAACCATGGATGATGCTACAGTAAATTTTGGTAGTGGTTATGTAACAGAAGGTAGTAATCTTGCTCTGTTAGATTCAAATGATACTTCGATTGCTTCTTGGATTGGTTGGACAAATACAACAGCTTTTACAGATTATAGCATGATTGTAAGTAATTCTGGGACTGTACCTTTAGTATTAAACATTAGTTCGGAAACAGATGCGCACGCAGAAGCCTGGTTATGTTCTGGTGATTCTTGTACTTCAACCGATGCTAATTTGGAAGTTAAAGCAACTAACAAAGAGACCAGTGCTTGTACCAGTAGTGGAAATTTGCAGAGTGCATATACAAACATATTAACTGACAGCGCTAAGACAACAGTTACTTTGTGTGATGAGTTTGATTACGATAGTGATTCAGACGAAATCTATGTTTTCTTTAATGCGACAGTACCTAAGGACGCACAAACGGGAGCGCATGCTTTAACAGTAACTTTTACTGCGATAGACTCGACGAGTTAATTTTTTTTTAATTTTTTTTAATTTATCATGAGATATTTTCGACTTTTAGTTTATGTATTGCTGTTTCTGTTTAGTTTTACTTTTACGATTGCTTTATCGATCACCCCTTCTGTTCAAGATTTACAATATGTTCCAGGAGAGGTTAGGACAATCAGTTTTACAACCAGTGGTGCAGAAAAAATTGGAGTAGACTTAGGTGGAATTTTGGCTTCTCATTCTAAATTACTGACTCCTACAGAAATGACTGGGTGTGCTAATGGTCCTTGTTCTATAAATGTAGAAATAACAATTCCTAACCTTGAGGATCAACCAGGAAGAAACGACTTAAGTGTTGTTGTAACAGAAATGCCTCTCACTGGTGAGTTTGCAGGAGGAATTAGTGCAGTACCAAGAATAATTGGTATTGTTAGAATGCTTGTTCCTTATCCAGGAAAATATTTAGAGGCAAAATTAGTTGCTTCCAGTGATAAGGTTAACGTTGGTCAAAAAGTTCAGTTCACTGCCTTAGTTACTAGTTTTGGTGGAGAAACTGTTAATAAAATAATTGGGAACTTAAACATTTTTCCTTTAGGGCCCGGTGAGGATAAGTTTACTTTAGAATTTCCGTCTGCAGAAGGGTTAGGCCCTGGTCAGACACTTGAAATGAAAACTGTCTGGGATACGACAGGAATAAATCCCGGTCGGTATAAAGCAGTTGCTAATCTCTCCTATGATGAGGGAAAAAGTGCCTTTGCAGACATTTTCGGTCTTGACATTGGTGATCGATTAGTAAAAATTTTAAGTGTAAATCCGTTAACTTTTACAACTGGAAAGATTCAAAAAGTACAGGTTGAAGTTCGTAATTACTGGAATGAAGTTTTTGATGTTTATGTGAACTTAAAGTTAAAAGATGATTCTAGTAGTGTTTTAACTGAATCTGATAGTAAGTCCATTGAACTAGATAAAGGAGCTGGTGGAATTGATACATTTATTGATTTAAGTAATGTTAATCCTGGAGATTATATTTTAGAGGTAACCACATTTTTTGATGAGGGATTAAACTATAGTCAGAATTTTAATGTTGTAGTTTTAAATGGATTTATTGATCTTGGAGATAATGAAGCTGATAAGATAGAAAAAGAGCATGGTGGAAGTGGTTTTCTTTATTTGCTGGTGGGATTAATCATTTTGATCATTTTAGGAACATTTTTTTATCTTCGGAAAAAAAAATTAAAAGAGGAAGATTCGTTCTAATTTATTATAGATAAAAAGCCACTAACTTTAGTTAGTGTATGTCCACAGAAAAACAACGATTTTTCTGGGACGCCGGAAAAGTAGTTTCTTTTCCGTGCGAATGGCTTTCCATCTTTTTGGCGTCCTATGACTTAATCTTGAATTTTCTTTCCGTAAATATGGGCTAATTCTAAAAAGTCACTGCTGTAAGCGTTGCTAAACTTTACTTTTTTCGGTATAATCCTAAGATTTTTTTCCCAGGGCCAAGCTTTGTAAACTTGGACGATGATTACTCCTTCATATTTTTGTTGAAAAATATTCTCTGGAATAAAAAGGTCTATCCTAAATTCTTGTTTTTCATTTGGTTCTAAAACAGATCCACTCAAAGGGTCGAAAACAAACCAATTTCCAATGGAAACATTAGAAGCAATGAGAAATCTTATCTTTTCTTTGTAACTGTTATTATTTAACCACTGTATTTCCCTTGTAGCACTACTTCCAAGGGGTATGTCTCCAAAATGAAATTTATCTTTATCAAGATTGAACCCCGCTCCTCTATTAATAACATTAAAATCAAATTCAATGATGACAGTTTTTTTAGGAATTTTATGATCTGCAATAGTATAAGTGATTGAAATAATTAAAACTATTAAGATGACTAAGATTAACAAAAAACTTTTAAGTTTCATCGTTATCTCTTTTAGAGATGCTTTTAATTTAATTTTGACACTAGAAACTATATTTTAGAGTTTATTTTAATGAAGTATAGTAAAGGACGGAATTGTTTAGACAATTCCAGCCCTTTATATATACAAAGGGCTTAAATTTTTTATAAAAATTTGTGTCCTTTGGTATACATGGAAAACAAAAACATATTTAAACTATCTTTTTTTAGTTATTACTTTATGAAAACCATCTTCACTAAAATCAAAAAGAACAAACCTATTGTCATCAAAGTAATCTTTTTC
>JAHJDQ010000024.1 GCA_018812355.1 Nanobdellota archaeon
ACAAATATTTGTAAAAATCAGTTAATTGGTGTAGAAGAACGAAGTGATATGTTTACTTATGCTTGTTCTAATATGATGATGAGAGGAGATGGTAAATCAAATATTTATCATGGTGACTCTTTAAGTCAATCTATGAAAAATAAGATAAGAGCACATAAACCCACGGTTGGATTTTTAAATCCACCATATTCTACTGCAATTTCTGAATTGGAGTTTGTATATCATAATCTTGACTGTCTTGAGAAAAAAGGTGCATGTGTAGCTATTATACCAATGAATTGTGTAACGGCACAAACGGGAACAGATTATGAATGGAAAAAGAAGTTATTGGAAAAACACACACTATTAGCTGTGTTTTCTATGCCTGACGAGTTATTCAATCCATCGGCTAGTACGGTAACTGCTATTATTGTTTTTAAAGCGCATATACCCCATCAAAAAGAGATAGAAACCTATTTTGGATATTGGAAAGATGATGGATTTGTGAAAGTTAAGCCTATTGGAAGGGTTGATAAGAATGGTAAATGGGACGGAATTAAAACAACATGGATAAACAATTATAAAAATAAAAAGGAAATAAAAGATCATAGTATAAAGAAGACTGTTACAGCAGATGATGAATGGTGTTCTGAAGCTTATTTACCAACAGATTATTCTAAATTAACAAAAGAAATATTTGAAAAAGAGATTAAAAAATATGTCATATTCAAAGAAATGAATCAAAATGGAACTCGTTGAATTAAATAGAATATTTGATGTTAAGCTTGGGAATAAGTTTGACGCAAATAAAATGAAATTTGTATCTAAAGGAAAAATAAATTTTATATCTAGGGATTCAAAAAATAATGGATGTGTTGGAACTGTAGAAATATATGAAAACACTGAACCCTATCCTAAAGGATTAATAACTGTATCTCTAGGTGGAAGTTTTCTTTTATCAAGTTTTTTACAAACGAGAAAATTTTATACTGCACAAAATGTTGCAGTTTTAACACCTAAAAGAGAAATGCAGGATATTGAAAAATTATTCTATTGTAAATGTATTGAAATGAATCGGTTCAAATATAGTGCGTTTGGAAGAGAAGCAAATAGGACATTAAAATATCTGAAAGTGCCAAAAGAGATACCTAACTGGATATATGAAACTAAGATAGAAGATATGTCTAATCTAAGCAAATCAATAATTTCTAATGAATTAGTGATAGATTTTAGTAAATTCAAATCATTTAAGATAGATGATTTATTCCAAGTTACTGGAAGCAAAACAACATCTAAATCTCAGCTTAAGAAAAATGAGAAAGGTAAATATCCATATGTAACTACACAATCTATAAATAATGGTGTAGAAGGATTTTACAATTATTATACTGAAGAAGGAAACATACTTGTAATTGATTCTGCTGTCAAAGGATATTGTTCTTATCAGTCTGAAAAATTTACTGCTAGTGATCATGTTGAAAAATTAATTCCAAAGTTTAAATTAAACAAATTTATAGCAATATTTCTGACCACAATATTAAATTTAGAACAATTTAGGTACTCCTATGGTAGAAAATTTAATCAAGAAAGGATTAAGAATACAATGATAAACCTTCCTGCAATCTACAATAAAACTCCAGATTGGCAATTCATGGAAGATTATATTAAATCATTACCATATTCAAAAGCAATAGTGTAATCTAATGACCTACAAATTCAGCCCATCCAATTTAAGCTTACTAAAAGATTGTCCTAGATGCTTCTGGCTTAATTTAAATTTATTAACTTATTCAACTCATCAACAATCCAAACCATAGCCTCTGTATCCAATCCGCAATAATTAAGTAAATCCTGTCTGAATTTATTATCTCCTGTTTTCTCTTTAATGAAATTATTAAAATATCCTATCGAAGCATCTCCGCCATTATTAATCTCTAAATTAGAATAATCTTTGCCAGTAATAGCAGGAAGAACTTTCTTAATGGAATATGAACCTTTCTGAGTAGGACAATAATAATGAAAAGCCTGAAATGGAACAGCTAAATCAACAAGCCTAGATAAAACAACTTCAATCCAATCTTTATGTTCAGGAAAGTCCTCAGCTAATTTAGTTAAAACACTTTTCTCAAAACTTTTATTGAAAACAACAACAGAACCCTTTCCTTTAATCTCATCTTTTAACTGCTCTAATAACTTAATTCGGGGATCTTCATCACCGGAAGCAAGATATTCAAAATGTTCTAAAGAACTGTCTTTTTGCTGAATATGTAAAGAATATTGAAAGGGAATTTTTTGATATGGTCGACTGTTATCATACAAAGGAACGGCAGTATCAAAAGTTTCAAAGTCAAAATGATAAAGAGGATATTTTAAAGTTTTCAGAAAATGTTTAATTTCTTCTTTAGCTACAACAACTTGACAACCAGCAACAGCTTTTCTAATAACTTCATCTTTAGGTTTTAATTCAACATCTTTAGGAATATCTTTAATATCAACAATTCCTTCATTAAATAATTTCCAGTATTGTCGCCAATTGGTTAAATGTAAAACATTATTTTCTGGTAAGGTACCCCAACAATGCTGTTTTAAAGCACACTCATAGGGTTTATTACAATTAACTGAAATGGTTATTGGCGGTTCATCTTCAGATTTAATAGTTTCCAGATATTTCTCAGCGTTCTCATCAATACCTTCAATCAGTTCAACATTTTCAGTAACGTCATGTTTCTCAACTAACTTCTCAGGTTCAATCTCACCGTTCTTAACGTATTCTTTATTTAATTTTAAAACAAAACATTTCTTAACTTTCAAACCGCATTTTTCAATGACATACTTTTGAAAAGCTAAATCATCATAATAAATTGGAAGTTTCTTTTCATCAGAAGAAGCTTTAATTTCATATAAATTCCAACCATCTCCGTTTGGTTCAAAGATATCTGATCTTACAAATAAGTCTTCAATTTTAAACCCAGCTTCAAAGATGGTTTTATTTTCATTAATTAATTCTTTAGTCTTTTCAATGTTCTGATTAAAATCTAAATCTCCTAATTCAATTCCTGTAAAAAGTTGTTTAGCATACTTTTCAAAGATTGGCCCTTGACTAAATCGATGCTGTTGCATTAAATCAGGTTCAGGAAGTCTTTTCCTATCTGCAAACCAAAGTAATCTCTGGCATTGAAGTCCTTTTATGTATTTAGATTTGGTTAGGATTGGCATTTTATTCTAATTCTTTCTTAATTGATTCAATCTTTTCTTTTATTTTCTTTATATTTTCACCTAACTTGTTAATATCCTCTTCAGTTGCTAATCCTAATCTCAAATAATTATCACGATTGGACCATTTCTTTTCTTTAGATTCTAATTCTTCTTCTAATTCAACCAATTCAGTATTTTTTGATTTAACAATCGTCTTTATTTCACGATTTGATTTAACATCCAAACAAATTTTTAAGATTTCAAATGCTTCCTTGATTCTTGTTTTAAATACTTCCTCATTAAGAATAAAAATAGATTCCAAAAGATTGACGGATGGAGTTTCAGAGTAATATTTTGGTAAAAGACTTTTTCTCTTTTCTGTTCCTTCTTCTCTTATTTTATTTACCCAAAATATAATTTGGTCTACAACAGTATCATCAATTTGGTTTGAAGTGTTATGATATTCTCTTTGATATACTGGTGTTTGTAAATGATAAGTGTCTTTTATTTTTCTAGAAACTGTAATCTCCCATGCTCCGTCTAATGAAAGTAATAATTTTGTTAGGGCTTCTTTTTCATTTTTACAATATTTACTAAGAATATTTTTAAGAACATCAACAGACTTAACATTATTAAAAGTAAGTCCAATCCTACCAAATTCTTTATTATCATCTCTGAATAAATCCATAAAAACATTTGGTGCAGAAGCATTTTTTGCTTCTGTAGTATCATCAAACTCTTCTAGAACAAACATTAACCAATCTTCTTGAGAAACTAATTTTTTTATTTCATCATCTGTCCTTATTGGGACTAATTTTTCATCTGCAACTACTTCTTTTGCAATGTTGTACCATTTAACATACTTTTCTTTATCCATTCATAACCTCGCAATCTTCCCGGCATCTGTCAACTCTACACCATGTTCAGTAGTAACCATGTCTTTGTCTTTAAGTTCATCAATAGCACGATAGAGCATTGCTGTAGAGAGATCAACGTCTTTAGCTAGATCCATGATATTATCATAACGTTTCTTGCTACTTAACTTTTCGAGAATTTTTTTCTCCGATTCAGTTAATTTAAAACTTAACCGAGGTAAATAAACTACTGCACTTTTGTCCTCTTCGGGATTGTAAGCTATTTTCTTAACACGATCATGCCTTGCGTAAGCGGCAAATAGTAAACCGATTGCTTTCGTCTTACGGCCAGAAGTAATGTTAATGTAAATAGCATCATCATTAGGTTGTATGTCAATAATCTCGACTGCTTTTTGAGCAACAGCAACAATATCATAAACTTCAGTCTTAACAACTTTAACATCAATTACTTTACCTAAAGAATCCTGAATAATCTTTAAACTCTTTTCCTGCTCTTTAGAAGGTTCTTTATCTACTAATAAAATTAACCGCTGTGGCCCTAATCTAGTAGTAGCTAAGACAACTGGTTCATGACTATATAACGTTGCAATTAATACTTTTACCATGTGATAACCCCCTATCTTCTACTATAATTAACTATCATTTAAAAGCTTTTCCATTTAAAAGTATAAATTCTACTAAATGATAGAAAAGTTTAAATAATGAGAGAATTCTCAGATTGCAGGGTGAGGGCAATATGAATACAATTGAAGAAATATCTAATCTACTAAAACAAAAAAATATCGCTATCAAATACATTTCAAAAGACGATGTTTCAACTCAAGAAAATAAAATGCACAACATCCTGCAAGAGAAACTGAACAGTCTCCATAAAGAAAGAGATGGATTCTTTGATTTAGCAGAAAAAACGCTTAACGAACTGAAATTACTGAAAACAAAAAAAGAAGAATCTGTTTATTTACTAGATCATCTCAAAAAAGACATTGAAAAAATAAATGTTCAGATTTGCCAAGTTAAAGGTTATATGAGCAATTCAAAAAATCAAAAGAAAAAGGCTAAATGAAAAAACAAACTAAAGCTTGCGATCAATACCGTAAGAAAAATCCGGACATCAAAGAACAGATGGCTACTTTACTGATTCAACACAATCTTTTGCATGGAAAAGATTGGGAAAAATTCCATCAGGAAATTCAGAAGATAGTTGAAAAATACTATCCATTGTATCAGAAAGGATTACAACAATGGTTTAAAGAGGATAAGATAAATAATAATATTTAGGAGGTTAAAAAATGGTAATTAGAAAAAATAAAAGCGGATATAAA
Source organism: Nanobdellota archaeon (assembly GCA_018812355.1). Classification (GTDB taxonomy): domain Archaea; phylum Nanobdellota; class Nanobdellia; order Woesearchaeales; family GW2011-AR9; genus JAHJDQ01. The sequence goes on from JAHJDQ010000024.1 coordinate 5,372, forward strand.
GTATATAAAACAAAGAGTGGTGAAATTAAAAGTGTGCATCAGCGAGTAGCAGAGAAAAAAATAGGTGGGCCAGTACGAAAAGGTTATGAAGTTCACCATAGAGATGGTAACAAAATTAATAACCGGCCAGGTAACTTATCAGTTATAAAAAGAAGCACACATAAAACAATTCATGCTAAGAAAAAAAAGTAGTTGGTAGGAATGAAACTCCACCCATCAACTAAACTCCAGAACCAACAATTAGTTTATTATTTATTAATTCTTTTATTTTGAACCTCCCTATTTTAAAGTTGGCAAATATTTTTTACAGTAAAAAATTAAAGATAACGGTTGTTATGCAAGTCGGACTTTATGTCCGACCACGTAGCGTTAGCGGAGCAAGTAAATCTAGAGCTAAAAACAAAATTTATATACATTGAACTAATCTTGTAAATAATGGCTGTTAAGACTAAGTTTACAAAAGAGATATTTGAAAGAATTCTTGCCGATTATGATTTAGGTACTTTAAAAAGTTTTAAATCATTTGCCAGAGGATATGTTCAAACTAATATCTTGTTAGAAACATCTAAAGGAAAATTTGCGTTTAGATATTATGAACATAGATCAGAAAAATATGTTCTTTTTGAAGTTAATGTACTTCATTACTTTCATGAACATAAATATCCTTGTGCAATGCCAATAAGAAATATTCATGGAGACTTTATTGGAGAATATAAGAAGAAATATTACGCTATTTTTGATTATGTAGAAGGAAAGCACATTAAGAAACCAAATAAAATTCAATCTCATGAGTTGGGTAAGTATCTTGCTAAACTTCACAATATTTCACAAGGCTATAGGCCTGATTATTGGGATGTTAGAGAAGCTAAAGATGGGAAGTTTTGTTTAGATATTGCAAAAGTTGAAGCAAAACGATTTAAATCAAAAACTAAAGCTAATGAAAGATTACAAATTTTAAAGAATGAAATTAGTAAAGTAAAATTTCCAGGTTCTCTTCCAAAGGGAGTATGCCATGGTGATTGGGACATTACTAATTTAAAATTTGAGGGTAATAGAATAGTAGGAGTTTTGGATTTTGATGATGCTTGTTATACTCATTTGATATTTGATGTTGCTAATTTTATTTATTATTGGGCTTGGATGAGAGAAAGAAAGTTTAATTTTGTTAGAGCAAGATCTTTATTGAAAGATTACTTGAAATATAGGAAACTTTCTGAAACGGAGAAAAAATATTTGTTTGACAGTATAAAAATGGTTATCTTTACTTACATGGGTTGGTTTTTCTATGATAAATGGAAAAATGAAGATATTTTTGTAAAATCCATGAAGAGACTTCAGTTCTTAGATAGTATTGGCCGAGATGAGTTCTATAATAAATTATTTAAGTAAATTTTGTTTAATTCTAATTGCTCTAGATTTATTTCCCTTCCCTCTCTTTAACTACTGCTTCTACATCAATAATCCCTTTATTCATTCCTAGTACAAAATATCGTCTACTGTCTTCATCATCAATACACTTGTCAGGAAAAATTCTACCAATAACTCCATCTATCGTTGTTTGATCGATGATGGGAACTTCTTCAAACGGCCCACCAACTACTTCTTCTCGAAAATATTCTGGTTCTTCAGATACGATAATACATTGAGGAATAATATTTCGTGGCTGAATGCACACCTCGGATTCATCCATTAGTTTATTTGTATCTAATCGTATTACCTTAGAACTAGTTATATTAGCCATTGCAAGAATCAAACCAGAAGTAAGGTATTGAACAACTTCTTGTGCACTATATTTATGGGGAAGCTTATCTAATGAATAACCAAATCTTTCAGCAATTTCCCAAAACTTTTCACAAACACCAGAATCAATTCCTTCTTTTTTTGATTGTGACCAATTTAATCGAGATAACTCTATTTGAATACATAGAGTATCTAGTCTATTTAAATAATCTGCTGGGAAAATTACTACATTAGGATCGTCTTCAATGAAGCTATACTCATAACCATAGGTACAGAAAATTCCGTCTGCGCCAACTTTTTGTTCAAATCTTCCGGTACTGTCAGGACCAAGTGGATTTTCTCCTAAATTCTTGAATTCTCCATCTTTAATTATTTGTAATAATCTTCGATCGTTTACTCTATGATACAAGCTTTGATTATCAATATGTCCATCCACATCTTCAGCTCGAAGTTTTGCTTCATCCATTTCTTCTCCATCTGAATAAGTATCGCCTTTCAGAGCATTAACTCTGTCCTTGATTTGAAGAAAATATCCCTTTGGAACAGACTCAACAACCCACGAAAAAAATAATTCTGCTGCATAGGCAGGATCAACTCTCATTTTTGTTCGTCTAGCTTGAGGCAATCTTTCTCCAACAACAGCGTCAATTCTATCGATGATTCCATCTTCATGCAGAATATCTTTTAACTGGTAATGAAGCTTCATTCTCCTTCCCTCTCCTTAACCAGTAAATCAATTGCTTTCTGAGGAGCGTAATCAATCTCTTCAAAATAATCGTCTGCATGTAAAGAATGAACATACTTTCCAAACTTACTGTAAAAATCTTCTTGAAATTGCTGAAAGTCCGCTAAACTTTCAAAGATAAACCGGCCTGTTAAATCGTACCGGCCAAAAGTTAAAGTGAGAGCTTTAATTTCTTTCATGCCTAACAGATGACTTTTAATTTCTTTAAGCTTCTTCATTCCGCCAAACTTTAACCTGATTAAAACGTGTTTGTGTAAATAACCTAAAGGCAAGGAATTTAATGATGGTCTGATATAATAAATTACTTCTTTCTTGATTAAATCTTCATAGATCTGCCGTACTTTTGGCAAGGTACTGTCAATCTCCTTCGCAATCTTGTGAAATGAAGCCCGAGGATCTTTTAATAAGACAGAAATAAATTTCATTTCTTTGTCAGAGAGATTAATTTCTTTTTCATGATATCTTAACTTATCATGTAAAATTGGTTCTTTATTTTTAAACAAATAATTATGAGCTAAAGAATAACCGTTATAACAAAGCAATAAGCGATAATTAATAATGACATCACTAAAATGTTCTCCTAAATTACTGATAACTTCTTCTAACTGATTAATTTTTTTAACATGAATTACAGTATACAGCTGATACTTTCCGACAACTTTTATAATATCAACAACTTCGGGCTTATTCTTAAGATAATCAATTAATTCAGGAACTTTATGCTGATTGACTACCTGTAAATATAACGAATGAGTTTGAAATCCTAATTTAGAAATGTCCATCACAACAACATCACCAATATAAATCCCTAACTCTTTTAATCTTTTAATGCGATAAATAACGTAGTCAACACCTTTCCCAATTTTCTGAGCGATGTTAGAAATACTTTGTCGTCCATTTTTATTTAGTTCATACAGTATTTTCCTGTCAAACTCATTAATTGTTACGGAATTACTCATTATTTAGCTCCTAAATTCAGTGTTTTTAGGTAAAAAGCAACAGTTACTTTTAAATATTCCGATTATTTTCTACTGATAAGTGGTACTGGTAAACCCACTTAGCAAATAAAACCAGAAAAATGATTAAAACAAAAAAAATAGCTCTTCGTTTAGATCGCTTTGAATGTGATCAAATGAAACAGGACGCAAAATTAAAAGGACATTCTGGTATCTCTGATTATCTAAGAACGTTAGCTAAGCAAGAGAAAGGAATGCAAGAAAAGATTGCTGAAATGCACATTCTAGTAAAAAGACTTGTTCAACAGCAAGAGGTAAAGTAGATGGGAGGAATAATGAAAATGGAAACTGTCCCAAAAATCGATGTTCAGATTGTTTATAGCCGGTTGTTAGATAAAATCTCAGTACTATGTAGAGAAGCCGAAGCAGAACTGAAAGAGTTACAGCAAAGATGAATGTAAAACTATGGGGTGAGGATACTAGGAAAAAGCAAAGAGTTACGATTAGACTAGATTCTTATCTATTGAATTTATTACAGCAAAAATCAAATCAAAATGATATTACAGTATCAGATACAATCAGAGATCTTCTTTCAGAATCTTTAAATCAAGAAAATTCTGCATAAAGTCGGTTAAACTCTTCTAGGTATTTTTGAGCAATTGCTTTATCTTTAATAATGAGGATATTCTCATCATTATTATTCTCACCATTGTTAGAAGGATTAAATGAGCCCGTGACAACCGTTTCTTCATCAATGATGAAAACTTTATGGTGCATTGCTCCAGGATTCTTATCTTTAATAACATCTATGCCTTGATATTCAAACACTTTGTAATTACTATACTCACTTCCAGAGCCTCTTGATTCAAAGATTCCTTTGATAGTTACATTGCCTTCTAAGTGTCTGAGCAGGATAGCATTACCGATTTTCTCGTGCGTAAAAGAAAAAGTCATAAAGTAAATACTTTCTTTAGCATTACGAATCAAATCGGAAATTATATAAACTGCACCAACTTCCTGACCTGTAGAAGATAATTGTATCTTGCAGTCCTCGGGACAAAAATAAGAAGATATAGTAATGTTTCCTAAATTAACTTGCGGATTTAATACTTCCTCACCTTTCTTAAATGTCCCGTTCCACATTTCCTGAAATTCCGCTTCATAGTTAGCAGCT
>JAHJDQ010000025.1 GCA_018812355.1 Nanobdellota archaeon
AAAACCTTCTTTTCCCAATTCCCCTGCGGGGGAACGGGGTTTTTATTCTAATTGTGTTCCTGACCAAAGTGTCCAGTCTTCTGAAGGAGAATAACCACCAAAAACAAAATAGGGGGGTTGACCTTGACCAAAGTAACCATACTGCACTTGTCCCCAAGTCTTGCCAGAAGAAACACCAGTACCTAAACCATAAACCGGACTGCCGAAATGGCGCCAGGTTTTTAACAAAGATTGCGTTCCAGAAGTATCGGTATCAAAATCTGCGCCTGGCTCAACAACCATATCGCCCTTATAACCGTACTTCTTAAAGGTTTTAACAATTTCTTTAACGGGAGTGTTACCTTCTCCTGGCGCAAGATGATCATCTTCATAACCATAATTATCAACTAGATGTAAATGACCAACAATATTTTTCTTGGCCATCTCTTCAACTTTGTCGAGCATCCACACATCAAATTCTTTCTTATTAGTTTCCATCGTTTTATTGGGGTCGCCTTGCCAATACTTCCACCAAGTGTTACAGTGAGCCGTGTCAAACGTAGCGTAAATATGTTCTTCAGCTTCTTTTTTCGCTTTTGCTTTAGCCATGCCCTGTTGAGTTAGCGTTTGGACCATTTTTTCGCGACTTTTTTCAATAAGATTAATCAATTCATTAGGATGAGAACCGTAACTTTCCGGGAAAAGATTTTCCATCGCTATGGCAATAGGTTTTTTCATTTTTCCTTCTTGTTCCATTTTATTTGACTCGATCATCGCTCTAATCCCGGCATTAGCATAAGCAGTAAAACCTTCTCTAACCGCAAAAGTGTCGGAACTTTCCACATGACGCATTGTTTCTAAAGTTTCTTCAGCTTGCGCCCATTGGGAAGCGGAAGCATCCTTGGAATAAGCAATGTTTTGTTTCATTTTTCTAATATTACTATCAATCAATTCTGTAGGGAATTTTGTTTCTGGATCAATAAATTCATATTCTTGCCTGGCTTTTTGTTTCAATTTCCACTTTTCTTCAGGATCAGTGGCGTCTTCAATTTTTTGATAAAATTCGCGGGCTTTCTTTAATTTTTTGAGGTTCTTAACAGATTCATCAAAATTTCCGCCATAATAATGAGCATAACCACGAGCCTGGGCAGCATTCGTTTCCAAAGTGCCAATGATATAGGCTTCTTCCGGTCTAATCTTAATCTCATCCTCAGTCGTAATATCTTTAAATCTCGCCCAGCGTGATTCACTAAATTCTTTTTCACTAACTTTGCCAGTGTTCCAATTACGCCAAGCTTTTCGTGCTCGCTTAGTCATTTGTTCTGCTTCTTTTTCAAAATCTTGCCAATCCATTAACCGCGTCTCAAACTTTTGCTTTTGGGCATCAAACTTAGGAACTCTCTCTTCTGGTTTCAATTCCTTACCCTCATAATCAAGATAAACCCATTCTCCTTCTCGAGCAACCCGTTTTTTGCCTTCTAAATCAAGATATTCGTCCCCAGACTGAGCCCTGTTCCAAACTGGTCGGCCAATTTTTTTGTTTTTTCGGGCTTCGGAAATAATTTGGCCGGTTCTTCTATCGATAACTCTAAAGGCAGCCCGTTCTTCTTCTTCTGGAAACATTCTAAACTTATTTTTATACTTGCCTTCCTTGTTCCAATCAGCATCGACCATATGACGCATATATTCTCCAGTATGGACAACAACAGGACCGCCAGTAGTAACGTCAGCAGCGAAGTTGATTGCTCTTTTAATCTCATCAGTCGCTCGCTTTTGATTTTGTTTAGAAAAATTACCTTGTTGATCCATCCCGGCTAGTCCCATTACACCAACAGTAGCGTGAGTGGTGAAATCAAATTTGTTAGCAGTTTGCATCTCCCGAAAGGCCTGCCGTTGTTTCTTACCGAACATACCTGGGGTTTGTCCTTGACGATTACCCTTACCCATACCCATGAAGGTTAATTCAGCCGTTTTTTGTCCAGCACGCATTTTAGCAGCAACAGCCGGAAGATTAGGTGTAGGACCTAGAGCAATGCTCATTCCGATATCTTTAATGCCTACGCCAACGTCATTAGTAGAATTATCGATTGGAGTTGAATCTCCATAATCTCGGTCCAAAGGATGCGCATAACCGGTTCCAAATTCCATGTTGAGTGTATTTTTTTATTTTATATAAAGGTTGCTTTGTTTCTTGAGGAAATTTTATCCAAGTTCGGTTACAATCTTTTCTCCCAATAACTTTATAAAAATCTTAACAATAAATGATTAGATGTCATCTTTGCAACGTGTCAAAAAATTTCTTGAAGAATTAAAACAAGAAAATATTACGTTTAAACATCACTTTTTTGAGCGTGTTCAAGAGAGACCTATTTCTGAAGAAATGGCTAGGAAATATCTTAAACAAACTGATCGGCTAATTAAAGTTGAAGATCAACCGGCAAGAAAAGAGGGAGAAGAGAAATACAAACTTTGGATTAAACTAAGCAACAAGTACAGTTTTGTCTTAATTGTCGCAATCCGCAAGAAAGATTTATATCATTACAGGTTGGAATACTGATAGAAAATGGCAGAAGTCAATGCAAAGATGAATTATGATGAAGAAGAGGATATCTTATCCTTATCTAGAGGCAGGAAAGTAAAAGCCTCTATTGATATTGGAGATTTTATCATTGATATAGATCATAGTGGATTTATTACAGGTATTGAAATACTAAATGCTTCTCAAAATCTAAACATTACTGAAGAACAATTAAAAAATCTTAAACAAGCATCGATGAATGTTACTTACAAACCAAATCATGTTTACATTTTCTTAGTAATGCAATTTGAGAATAAAGAAAAAGATATCAGTATTCCACTAACAGTAGATTTAGGACATGGCTCAGTAACAACTGAAAGTGCTCAGTTTGCTACGGCTTAATTTTTTTCTCCACATACTCTTTTAATTCAAATGATATTTTCAGTGAGGAAAGGGACTACTTTTTTCTCAGCAATACGTAGATGTTGTTGTAAAGTTGGTTTGGATAATTTTAATTCTTTTGCTAAACCATTAAGATTAATTTTTCGTGGAAAATTGTAATAACCTCTTTTGACAGCCAATTGAATTACTTCTTTTTGTTTGTCACTTAGTTTCGGCATGATATGGGGAAGAAAAATCTCATCAATTTTTGATTTTTTTATTGATTTTAGTTTTATTTTAAATTCTTTAGGAAGTCTTTCTAAAATTTGCATTAAAGGTTCTTTATCCCAACAAGCCATTTCCCAATGTTCTGTTCCGTCTGTCTTTTGCACAACAGGTTTAGTTTGAATAATTCTTTTATCCCAAAGAGGCATGTAAGCCACCATCCATTTTGGTTTTTTTTCTAAGGTAATAATGAAATTGCCTTTTTGTTCAAACTTAATCATGCTCTCCTCTTTTTTTAATGCAGCAATGAATTTCTTTTTATCTTCCTCGTTGCCTTGCAAAAGATGAGCTTCACTGTAGTAGAAAGAATCTTGTTCTTCCCAAGCGTTAACTAGATAAACAAAATCGGTGATTTGATATTTTTTACATAATGGAGCCAAAAGACAAGTCTGATGGGTTCCCTCAAAGACGGCAATCCACATGTTTTTACCATATATGTAAGGTATATATAAATTTTTCTTTTATTTTAGCTTAAAATAAGCATACATATTAGGTAAAAATTAGTTATAATGATGTTGTCACTACTTCTTTATGGTAAAATTATATTTGATTGCACCACTGAAAGAAGGCTTACTAGAAGGAACTCCCTTTTCATTATTACATTTAGGAGAGTGGGTTAGAAAGAACACTGATTGTTTTGTCGAGATTGTTGAAAATATTGAACAAATTACTGAGCAAGATGCATTTGTTGGTATTTCTGTAACCACTCCTACTTACCAAAAAGGTTTAGCTTTAGCTCGAGAAGTAAAAGAGAAAAATTTAGGGATTAAAACCATTCTAGGAGGTTATCATACAAAAGGGCAAAGTAAATTTATTGCTGAACATACTGAAATTGATTTTGTTGTGGAAGGTGAGGGAGAAAAAAGTTTAGTTAAGATCTTAGAGGGAAACAGTGATAAAGTTATATTCGGAGAAGCGCTGACTTCTGAGGAATTAGATTCAATTAGGATTAGCGATTTATTCAAACTAGATTCAGAATATTTTCAAACGATGCAACAGTTTGGAATAATTAATTATATTTCTACTAGAGGTTGTCCTTACTCTTGTTCTTTTTGTACAAGTAGTGGAAAATTATCCAAAACATCTGTAGGTTTAGTTGATGAAAATGATCCAATTAGAGAAACAAACGTTAAAGCTTTAGTAGAATTAGGGCAGTTAGCAAAAGAATATGATTCAGATATTGAAATATTTCCGCATTTAAGTGTGGTTTATCCGGGAACTCCTGATTTCATGAAGATGGTATTAGATGGAGTTCCAGAAGATATTTTTGAAACTTATACCAAATGGGAAGAAGAAAATGGAAATGAAATTAAAGAGTTGTTAAGTAAAAATAAATTTATTCATGGAGCAGGAGGAATCCCACAAGGAATTTTAGATTTGGAAAGATTGAAAACTGGAAAAATTGTAATTGAACAGGATAAAGTAGATGCAGTTAATAGTTACATGAAAAGAATAAAAGAAGTAGAAGGGATAGAGATTTATGAATGATTGTTAAATGAGTAATTTTAAATAATGAGAAGTAATGGTTAGAATATGTTTTTCAATAAATACAAAATAAAATCAAAGAACATTGAGATTATGGCTTTAGTCCACCTAATTTGGGGACTACTTTTCTTCCTGCCTATCTTGGCTCTTTATATGGAGGAGCATTTATTTTCTGTGATGAATGTTGCTTTAATATTTGCAATTTCTTCTGTCGCAACAATTATTTTTGAAATCCCAACAGGAGCAATTAGTGATTTATTTGGAAGAAAGAATACTTATCTAGCGGCGGGTTTCTTTGCGGTGATAAGCATCGTCTTTCTTTATATTGGTGGAGAAATGATTTTCTTTGTTTTATACGCTATTTTCAATGCTTTAGGTCGATCTTTAGCCAGTGGTACTGATGAAGCGATTATTTACGATACTCTTGCTGAAGAAAAGAAAGAACATCTTTACAAAAAAATAATCAGTGTACTGGCGGCAGTTTGGCCCTTTGGAGCAATCGTCGGTTCAATCGTAGGAGGATATTTAGCAAAAGTTTCTTTATCATTTCCTATTCTAATTAGTTTCATTCCGGTTACAATTGCCGTTTTCTTGTTATTCTTCCTTAAAGAACCAAAGTACCAAAAAGAAGAACATCGGAATGTCTTAAAACAAATGTGGAACTCAAGTAAAGTTGTCTTCCAAAATAAACAAATATTTCTATTGATGTTAACCGGATTTATTCTCTTGGCGTTTGGAGAAACAGCCCATATCTTAAAACCTATCTTTTTAGAGTTTAAACAATTCCCAATCGAATATTTTGGTTATGTCTTTGGAATTACTTTTGGTTTGTCCTCTCTTGGCCATTATTTATCCCATGATATCTCGGAAAAAATTGGTGATAAACTAACAATTATTATTGCGGCAATAACTTTTCCGTTGTTTTTATTATTAGCAACTTTAACAGAAGGCTTAGTCATATTACTATTTTTAGTTCTAACCGGATTTGCTTTTGGTTTAAGGAATCCAGTCATCGCTCATCTGCTCAATAAAGAAATCAGTTCTAGTAAACGAGCGACAGTGCTTTCGATTAATAATATGTTTGGAAATTTTGGAATTGCAATAGGTGGACCGTTTCTAGGGTATTTTGCGGATTTGTATAATATTAATACTGCTTTTATGATTAGTGCAGGGTTGATGTTTACAGGAGTAATTGTAGCGTTGTTTATTAAGAATAAGGATTAGTAATGATGTAATTTGATGAAGGTTTCTTTGGCTTGTTCTGTTCCATTAACACCAACGACAATAGATTTGATTTGTTTAATACTTTTAATGAAAGAAATCGATTTTTCAAGATTAAAATTTTCTGTTGATAAGATTTTGTAGCCAGTGATTGGTTTTTTAGATTGCTTGATTACTTTTAAAGCAGTATTAAGATTAGGACAACAAAAATGACGGTTAATCCAAACCCAAGTACCAGCAAGATTTAATTTTTCTAATTGTAGTAGGGCTAAGGCTCCGCCTTCACATATTCCTAGAGGAATAAGTCCAGCTTTCCTGACCAAGGCAATTTCTCTTTTGATAAGATCTGTTCTATTTAAGAGAACTAAAGCACTTCTGCCAAGATTACCAACTAAACTGAAATCACAAAAACTAAACGTCTTTAATTGTTGTTGATATTCTTTTTCATCTAAAGTAAAAGCATTAATTTCCTCTTTAGAAAATCTTTTTTTAATGTCTGCTTCTTTAAACCAAAGACAATCACTTTTTGAATAATATTTTTCTGATGCAGCTAAGCGTTCCATGTTCTTTTTTGACCATAAAGATTCTTTTCCTAAATAATAATTTGATTGCCAGTGCGGATTCGCGATACAAACAATTTCAGAATTTTCTTGTTTGAATTTTTTTAAGACTTTAATTAAGGTTAGATGAGGAGAGATACTAAATCCCCTTACTCCTAAATCATAAGCAATTTGAATTGTTTTTTGATAATCAGTTGCTCTTGCTTTTTCTGAAGAATATTTCTTACATTTCTTAAACCAACCAGTGAAATGATCTTCACCCATAATTACAGAAGGATATGGTTTATTTTCAAGATTGATAACAGGAAATGGTTTCATTGGAAATCTAATCAGGACAACTCTGATAGATGTACTGGGCTTCTAAAGTGAAGTCTAAAGCAAAGTCAGGATGAGTCAAAGCCGGACTGGTGACGCGTCGTTGTAAGGTAATTACTTCTTCGCTAATAATCTCGCCAGTACGTTTCTTAATAATCTTAATCGGCAAAACAGGCGGTTCGCCCTTACAGTGCATCGGTGGTTCCATTACTTTCCATTCTAAGGCTCCGGCAGCTGTATAACTGCCCATCTTCGGACGGATACTGTAAGCTTCGCCATCGCTAGTAAGGATTTTAGCTGAATAAATATGACACATCTTACTACAGTCACCTTTACCAGTGTAAATACTTGTTAAAGGAGCACATTTACTGTTAATACAATAGTCTCCAATGTTACATTGATAATTATCAGTACAAACTCCGCCGATCATTTCACCAAGTTCACGTTCTTCTAAATAATCACAAATACCATCTTGAGTGTAATCTAAACAACAAGCATCTCTTTCCGGAGTTAAAATGTGCGGAGGGGTACATTCGATGTCATAAGTAATTTCACCGACTCGGCCTCCTTCAACTCCATCCACTAATTGTTTTGTAAAGACAGCCTTACCCACAGATCCGGAAAGAACAAAAAGAATTCCAATAACCAAAGCAACACTAATTCCCATAATCCCATAAATTTTTCGTTTATCAGCACCACCTAAGGGTAATTTACTTCCTGACTTATAATCTTGATAATTCTTTTTCATCGTCTGCTTGAAAGCATCTTCAATATGTTCTTCCTGCCAACCAGCTTGAAGAAGATTCTCTTTAATGTGAGGATACTTCTTACCTTGCTTAATGTGTTCAGTAATGTAAGAAAGAACATGAGGATGAATTTTCTTGCTAGCAGTTTTTCTTTTCACTAAATAAAATCCTGCTCCGGCCACAGCGGCAATGATTAAGAGCATGTAAACAATTGTACTTAGAAATGTGGTTGTGCTCTTGCCTTCTTCTAATTGTTGATTAACATTACTTAAATTTTCTTGAGTTGTTTCAACAGTTTGTTGTAATCCAGCTAAGCCTGTGGAAAAGGTATTTAGTTCTTCCGCATAGCTACCTTCAATTGTCTCCACTTGTTGCTGTAAAGTAAACATTCTTGTTTGTAAAGAAATTAATTCAGTTTCGGTAGTGGAAAGTTTTGATTTTATAGCGGTAGCAGCACCTTGCTCAGAAATAATTAATTCTTTTAAGGTGGAAATTTCTGCTTGCAGTTTAGAAATATCTGTACTAGGAACGGTGGCAGCGGTAGGCGTAGTTTCTTCATCAACTGTTAGATTATCTTCATCAACTAATTCTTCATCAGCTAAAAAACAAGATAATTGCAAGGGATCAGTAGTTGAGGGATCACAATAACAATCCCCTATATCGGTGTATGCATAATATGAACATAAATCCAAACAATAAGCATCATCTGAACAATAGGCTTCGTCCTCAAGTAAAGTACTTAAATCAGTATCAGCAGTAACAAAAGGGATTAAAAATAGTAAAAATGCCGTTAAAGCTACTAGGATGAGGCTTTTTTTCATCATATTCCTCTTTTTATATTTAGCAAGGTTAACTTTTTCATTTATATATTTATTGTTTTTAATGCTCTGTCGGACAAATATTAACTAAATTTTAAATTATTTCACCATTTTACTTATTTTGTTTAATATTTTGTTAATTTTAACAATTGAAGAGAGCTTGCTTTCTTATTAGCATATATTTTCATATGCTCATAATTAATGA
>JAHJDQ010000193.1 GCA_018812355.1 Nanobdellota archaeon
TTATCTTTTATCATAAAGAATTTTCTTTTGGTTTGGTTAAATTTTTCTTTAGACACAGAATGGACCGCTTGAGCAATTGCTTTAGAGTTTTTAGAAGGTACTAAAATATATTTTCCGCTGACTACTTCTGGTAAAGAAGTGGTGTTAGAGGCAATTATAGGAACGTTCATTGCACAAGCTTCTGCTGCTGAGAAACCGAAGCCTTCAGCTAAGCTCGGAACTATCACACAGTCAGCCGCTTTAATATACCGTGGAAGTTCTTGATAATTAACTGGATTGTGAAGGATAATTTGATTCTCTATCTTTAGTTTTTTGATAAGTTTGATTATTTTTTGGTAGTTTTTTTTGTAAGCAGGATCTTTACTGACGATGGCAAGGAGTTTGGAATTAGGAATTAATTTAGAAATCAGCGGAACAGCTTTGATTAGGTAAATTAAGCCTTTACTCGTGCCAGGTCGACCGTGAAATAAGTAAACAAAGTTATGTTGGAGGTTGAGTTGATTTCTGATTTTGTTTCGATCATATTTACTTGGATTCCAATGGTTATAATCAATTCCATTATGAATAACTGTAATTTTTGTTTCGGGAATTCTAAGATTAACTAATTGATTTTTTGTTGAATTAGAAACAGCAATATATTTAGTGAATTTTAATTTGTAGATTAATTTTTCGAGAAAATTATGGAAGGTGGCTTTAGTTTTGCTCATCTCAGTAATTTGCTGCCATTGATTAACCCAGACTTCATGGACAGTAAGCAGACAAGGTTTATTCTTTATTTTTGAAACAAGCCAAGCTGGGGGAGCACCATTAAATGTAGTTGTGTGAATTAGGTCAGCTTTCTGGGCGAGTTTGATGATTTTTGGTATGGAGAGAAAAGTGAAGAGGTAACGACTGTCAAAGCAAGGGATGCGATGTACTTTTACTCCGTTGATTATTTCGAACTTTTTTGTGTTTTTTAATTGATGGGTAACAAGATTAACTTGATGACCTTTTTTGATAAGGCCTTCTGCGAGAGTTTTAAAGACAATTTCTACTCCTCCAATATGGGGGAGGTAATTTTCACAGACAAAGAGAATTTTCATTCTTAATCTTCTTTCTTTTCAACTTCTTTAGTGGCTTGCTTACGGACAAAGATTTCTAGTTTCCGTTCCATTTTTTTAACAGCACTGTAATTGTAAAAACCGATTCCGAGGAGAACAAAGAAACCGATGACAACAAAAAAGTCTAAACGACGATAAAAGTTTAATCTTCCAATGATAGGATCGAGGAAATAAGGAGCAATGGCAACTACAATTAATAATAACCAACAAAAACTCCACCCCCAACGTTCTAAATTACTAATCTCTTTTCTTTTGTATTTCACAAAAGTAAAATAGAGCATAGCAATACCAAAAACTATTCCTAAAAACTGGATCCAAAATGTTGTACTTATGTTAAAAGTCATTTAAATAATCTCCACGTAATCATCCTTAAAACAATTTTAATTCCATCAACTACAGTTGTGCCTTTATATTTATCGGAATAAATTGTTTTTATAGGTATCTGAGCATATTTTAATCTGTGTTTGCCAACATTAGCAATCATTTCCGATTCCATACTATAATCGGCAGCTTGCCAACGGATTTTACGGTAAGTTTGAGCGGTAAAGGCACGGTATCCACTCTGAGTATCCTTTAGTTTTAGACCATATAAAAAAGTTGTGATACTACTAATGAAACGGTTACCAAATCTCAGGATGAAAGGCATGGTTGTTGGTTGTTCGCGGTAACTGAAGACAATATCATGATCGGTTAGTTTTTTAATGAATTCGGGAATATTGTTAGGATCATGTTGGGCATCGGCATCAAGGACGACTAGGTTTTGTGCGCCTTTTCTGTAGGCATAATCACAGCCGGTTTTTAAGGCCGCTCCTTTACCTAAATTGATTGAGTGTTGGAGGAGAGTAATGTTTTCTTGTTGGGCAATTTTTGCAGTATTATCTATACTACCATCATCGACAACAATAATATTATTGGTGTATTGTTTAGTTTTTTGGATTACTTGCTGCAGATGTTTCTCTTCATTACAGGCAGGAATAACAACGTAATTAGACATGGGTTTACTTTAGAAAATTAATTTATATAGGTTATGGAAGAATGGAAGTTATAAGAAGTTTTCAATTACTCTAGTATCTCCTTTTCGGAAGAAGCTTAAGTCCATTAGTTCTCTATAAACTTCTTCTCCAAATTCATGAAGGAAGTAAAGTGCTGCTGCTCCGGCTACACTATGATATAATTTACCATGTGTTTCTACTTCTCTTTTCATTCTATCAATTAGAACATCAGGATTACTTTCAATAAGAACTGCACGACGATTTTCCCAACAGTCGACAGCAATGTCATCACTTACTCTTGCCGCTCCTCTTAAAGAAGCTCGGGCTTGTAATTCAATTTCATCTTTTGTTCCGATAGCATTAGCTTTTTCTTTTTTGTATAATTCCATAAATCTTTGATGTCTACGCGGGATTACTTCCGGTGGAGCATGGTGATTAAGATTACTAACATAAACAAAGAAATTAGAAATTTGACTGCTATCAGCTTCTTGACGAAAAACTCCAATTAGATCCAGCTTAGAAAGTTCATATGCTTTAATGCCAGCTTCTTCTAAGCCTTCTACTTCGACAGCTCCTTCAATGGTATGGTGTAATTCTACTGATCCTCCAGGAATAGGAAGAAGTTTTCCAATTCCTCCCTCACTTCCGCCTCTTTCTCCAAAGAGTATTTCTGTTCCGTTTGTTGTTTTGCCCTTAGTAAACCCATAGATACAAGTTTCTATATATTGATGATCTTCTCTTGCACCTTTTCTTTGTGCTTGGATAGTGAAAGAATCAGTACCAAAACAATTTAAGACTAATCGTGAATCTGCTCCTGGTCTTTGAAGACTGCCTTCTAAATCTTCAACGCTTAAACATTCTTCTCGCCATTGTAAGCCAGGAGTGTTTGGATTAATGTAGATAGCATTCCCATAATGTTGACGGAGAACATCAAAGTTTGGATGTCCATCTTTTAGTGCTAGAGATCCTAATTGTTCAAGAAGGGGAAAGGTTTTCTTTGTATGATATCCTATATCTGGAGATTTTTTGAAGTGTTTTAGTAAAGTGTTAGTCATAGGAGATTTTGTTATGTTTGCTTTTTAAATTTTATTAAAGAATTATCTCTTTTCTTTAACTAAAATCAAATGGTAGCCGAATTGAGTTTTAACAGGTTCAGAAATTTCGTTAGCGTCTAAAGCGAAAGCAGCGGCTTCAAACTCAGGAACCATCATCCCCTTTCCAAACCAACCTAAATCTCCACCATCAACAGATGAAGGGCCTTCAGAATATTGTTGAGCTAATTCAGCGAAGTTTTCTGGAGTGGCGTTTTCTTGAATTGCTTGGATCAATTCTAAAGCTTCTGATTGGTTATGATTTTCAGCTGAAATTAAGATATGGGCAGCGTTAACCTCTTCTCCAATTAATTCGTTTTCATCTAAAGTCAATTCTGCTGTTGTTTCATTTTCGTCTGATTCTGTTACTCCGTTTTCTTCCAATGCTGAATCTTCTGTTGTTTCATTTTCTTCTAATGCTTCTGTTGTTTCTGGTTCCTCAACAACTTCTTCAGGTAAGAAATAA
>JAHJDQ010000194.1 GCA_018812355.1 Nanobdellota archaeon
CTTGGACTTCAGAATGACTCCAATTGTTCTTGAAGTAAAATTTCCTTAAATGATTAATAATTAATTTGTTTTTCAGTTTCATACACCCCAGTTAATCCTCACGGATTAAAAGGGGGGTCAAATCCATTGACCTTACACAATTGTGATAACCTTACTAATTTTCAGTAAAATATATATAACCCGAGCTCCATTAGCATTCTGGGGGTAACATTACATGACTAAAGCTATTTTGCTAGACTTTTGGGGAACTTTAGTAGAGAACGGAGTACGCAGTCCAATTAAACAAGTGCAAACTATCTTGCAAATTAACCTTCCTTTCTCAGAGTACGTTGTCCGGATGGAACGAGCCATGATGACTGAAAAATTTGCTACCCTTAAAGATGCTTTTAATGCTGTCTGTCGAGAATTCAACCTTGATCCAGGAGATGATATTGTTGATGAATTGGTGGGCATGTGGAACAAGAACTGGATGCTCGCCAAACCTTATCTTGAAGTTAACCAAGTCTTAGCAGAATTGAAAGAAAAATACACCCTTATCTTAATCTCCAACACAGATAACTTTTCTGTTGAAAACGTCTTGGAAAAATTTAATCTCTCCCCATACTTTGATAAAATATTTTTTTCGTACCAAACTCATTTAATCAAAACAGATAAAAACTTTTTAAAAGTAGTTCTGGATGATTTAAGATTAAACCCAGATGAGTGTATCTTAGTCGGTGATAGTCTGCAAAGTGACATCCTCGCTGCGAAAAAAATTGGCATGCCTGCAGTTTTGCTTGATCGCCGCCACACAAGAGAGTTTAACCCCAAAATTAATAACCTTGCTCAACTTAAGGAGACTTTAAAATGATTGAATTAGTCTTTTTAGGCACATCATGTATGCAACCAACCAAAAAACGTAATCACCCTAGCTTTATGCTTCATTCTAAAAATGAGAATATACTTTTTGATTGTGGTGAGAATGTGCAAAGACAAATGCGTCTAACTGGAATCAAACCGGCCAAAGTTACCCGTTTGTTAATCAGCCATTGGCATGGTGACCATGTTTTTGGTATTCCTGGTTTAATGAGTGCGATGGGCAATGACCAGTACGCCAAAAAATTATACATTTACGGTCCTAAGGGTAGTAAAACATATCTCCAGCACTTATTCAAATCTTTTGTTGCTAAAAACATTATTGATTATGAAGTAAAGGAAGTTTCTTCCGGTATCTTTTTTGAGAATGATGATTTTAAATTGGAAGCACAACAACTTAACCATTCTGTTGATTGTGTTGGGTTTAGTTTTATTGAAAAAGACAAAAGAAGAATTAAAGTCGCTAAAACAGAAAAATTAGGATTATCTGGACCAATTTTAGGAAAATTGCAACAAGGCCAAGATATCATTTACAAAGACAAGAAGATTAAAGCTGATGATGTCTCATATTTCGTTAAAGGAAAAAAAATTAGTTATATTGCTGATACTGCTCCCTGTCGAGGAGCAAACCTTCTTGCTAAAGATGCAGACTTGTTAGTTTCAGAAGGCACACATTTATCTGAAATCCAAGATAAAACAGAAAAATATAAACATCTCACTGTTAAAGATG
Organism: Nanobdellota archaeon; assembly: GCA_018812355.1. GTDB lineage: Archaea > Nanobdellota > Nanobdellia > Woesearchaeales > GW2011-AR9 > JAHJDQ01. The sequence continues at coordinate 1,586 of JAHJDQ010000194.1, forward strand.
CTGCTTTAATCGCTTCTAAAAATAATGCTCAAAAGCTTGTTATTACCCACATTAGTCCTCGTTACAAATCTACAGCTGAAATTGTTAAGGAAGCGCGAGACCATTTTGATAATACTATTATTGCGGAAGATTTTATGAAAATTAAAGTTTAATCATTTCTTTATGAAAAATCACAAAGCTAAAGGCAGCAAAGGTGAACGCGAATTAGTTAAGTTATTTAACGAAGCCGGTTGGTCTTGTATCAGAGTGGCTGGCTCGGGCTCTTCCAGATACCCTGCCCCAGACATTCTCGCTGCGAATGCAATTAGACGAGTAGCAATTGAATGTAAAGTAACTAAAGAGAATAAAAAATATTTCCAGAACCAAGAAATTGATCAATTGCAAGAATTTTCTCATAAATTTGGTTCTGAATCATGGATAGGGGTTAAGTTTCCAGATCAACCTTGGTATTTTTTAATGTTAGAAGACCTGAAAGATACCGGCAGATGTTGGCTGGTTTCTTTAGAAATAGCACAGATGAAAGGGTTAAAAATAGACGAATTACTTGAAAGTAGCTCTTTAAACCGAAACCTTTAAAAGACTAGTCACCACTTATGAATATATAAAAAATGCGCTTCACGAAAAAAAAAATTGAAACTGTTATCATCAGCGTTCTCGGAGAAGAAGGCTTCGCCCTAGTTGATCAATTAACCGGAAAAGAAAATGTTTCTGAGTTTGACCTCGCCAATAAAGCTAAGCTTGATATCAAAATTATTCGTAAAATGCTTTACATGCTTTATAACCATAATTTAGTTGGTTTCACCCGGAAAAAAGACAAACAAAAAGGGTGGTATATTTATTACTGGACTTTGCTTCCTGAAAACATCAAATTTGATTATTATAAACGGAGAAGAGAGCAGCTGGAAAAACTAAAACGGCGCTTAGAAGAAGAACATAAAGAATTATTTTTCGTCTGTCCAAATAAATGTGTCAGATTAAATTTTGATCAAGGCATGGACTTTGAATTTCATTGTCCTGAATGTGGTGAGCTAATCACCCAAGATGACAATAAGGATGAGATTAAGATTATTAAAAACCATATTGATGAGATTGAAGACGAATTAAAAAAATTACAAGAAAGCAGAATTATTCGTCGAAAGCAAATTAAAAAGAAAATAGAAAAAACAAAAAAGAAAGTGATTAAAAAACGGGTTCTTGAAAAGAAAACAATTAAGAAACCTACTAAGAAAAAACCATTAAAGAAGAAAGTGGTTAAAAGGAAAAGTACCCTTAAGAAAGCAAGTAAAACGGAGATTGTTAAGAAGAAAATTTTAAAAAAACTTTTAAAAAAATCATCTCAAAAAAAGAAACCTATCAAAAAAACCGTTAAGAAAAAAGTTATAAAAAAGAAATCAAAAACAAAAAAATAATTATCTTCTCTTTTTCCTCTTTGTTACTTTCCTTTTAGCAGTTTTTCTTCCCAAAGCTTTTTCAATCCTAACTTCTTCTTTCAATACCCGAGAAGTCATCTTCTGAATATTCTGTTCCATTGACGCTACTCGCCTTTCCAATAAAATTAAAACTCTTAAAGAATAAACTATCGCTGCTAAAGTTCCAATGATTACCGCAAGAATAACTTCTGCTAATTCTAAACCAGCCATTTTATCACACCTCTTTTTTACTAACTTTAATTATTTATAAATATAAATAATCTAGGTATATAAAGTTTTCTGCTTAATAGTTGCAGACATTAGTTTTGCATAATTTAGCACTATTGCCAAAGGAGCCACATTTTTGCGTAATCAAAGTAATAAGTAAACAAAAATCTACGTGGCGTGCATAGTGCTAAATTATGCTTTATTTTTGTCGGAAACTATAAGGTAAGTAATATGTCTGCTTTGCCAAAGGAGGCACATGGCACACTAATTTAAGAAAAATTAAATAAGTGCCATAATCGTGCCGTGCAAGTTGACATATTACTTACTGCTTAACCTGCTTCTTTTTTGTCTAAAAGTTTATAAAACAAATCGAAATTTAAGTTAAAGATGGAAGATTACGAAAAACTATTAAAAAAAGCTGAAGAAGAACTCCCTGAAAAAACAAGTAGTGGAGACCGTTTTGTACTTGAAAAGGTTCGCGGCCATCTAGAAGGAAACAAGACTATCCTCATCAATTTAAAAAAAATCGCTAAAGATCTCGGAAGAGATGAACAGCACTTATTAAAATATTTATTAAGAGAATTGGCCACCCCCGGAAAAATTATTCGTGGCCGAGTAATTTTAGGGACAAAAGTTTCCGCTACCAAAATTAATAAAAAAATCAAGAAATATGTCAGTGAGTTTGTTTATTGTTCTGAATGTAACAAACCGGATACAGAATTAACTGAAGACAAAAATATCGCTTATCTAAAATGTTTAGCTTGCGGCGCGAAAAAACCAGTTAAAAGTATAAAATGAAGTTTATTGTTACTCTTAAACAAGGCCCACACGGTTCTTTACTTGTTATCACAGATCAAGAGATTATTGGAAAAAATTTTGAAGAAGGAAAATTACAATTAGATTTCAGCAAAGAATTTTATCAAGGCGAAGAAAAATCTATTGAAGAAACCAAAGAACTAATTGCCACAGCTCAACATCTTCACCTAAGTGGCAAGAATGCCGTTGCTTTGGGAGTAGAACTTAATTTAGTTGATCCAGAAAGAATTCTAAACGTAAAAAGTATCCCTCACGCTGAAGTTGTCGTTGAGGGTTGATCAATAAAACTACCCAAACCTACTTGCTTCTCTTTCTCTCTCCCAAAAAAAGAATCAAGATTTAATTGAAGAATTTCTAATGTTTGTTTTAAGTAAGGAGAGAAATCATACTTTTCTGCTAAAGTCATCGAATGCCCCATGTATTTAATCACCGAACCTTCTGAAATAGTAAAAATTAATTTTCCCCCATTACAACTAATACACTTTCCGCTTAAAGGAGGTCGACGATATTTTGCATTACACTTAACACATCTAAACTTTTGCATTGAAAATTTACGGAAATTACCTTTAATATCTTTTAAAAAATGTTTTTGAATCACTAATTTAGCCACATCATCCATATCTACTGCCCTAATCTTTTTAGCCAATTCCATCTGTCCAATCAACTTCTCTTCCATCGAAGGAAGCGTCTTATAAGCAGAACATCTTACTCCCCTATTAATATCAGAAATAGGATGGGTAAAACCGATTTGTTCGTATTGTTTTTCTGTTCCTAACCGATTAACTAATCTTTCTATTTTTACTTCCCCGGGAGATTTCATTTCTAAGGCAGCTTCATACAATTCTAAAGGATACTTCCAGACTGTGTCCATTTCTAAAACTTGATCATCAACTTCGGAAGGATAAAGTGTTGTTGTCAATACTAGAGGAGCGTCCATTGTTTTTGCTCCCCGTCTTTCTGGCAAGTATTGACGAGAAAAGTTTAACAAGGCATCCATTAACAACATTACCGCCGCTTCATCACCATCACAATCCCTTCTCAACCCTGCATGAAACATTGGATGAGCCAATAAACACTGGGTTTCTGAAAATCCGATAATCCTCCCAACTAATCCCGCCGAGATATGTGGAGCCAACCCAATCACTAAATGTCCCACCAAATCTTTTTCATTCTTAAGATTATAAAATGGTTTAAGTTTGTAAAATTTTACTAAAAGTTCATCAATAAAATGAGTTATTTTCGTTAAAACTTTCGGCGCTGACTTCTCTAAAGAATCAAACCCAGGTAAAACCAAATCTTGCGGTTTCAATTCCAAAATTTGTTCGTCACTAATTAATTCTTGGCCTTTAATGTCTTTAGTATAACCTAATTTTTTTAATCTTTCCAGTGAAGTTTTAATTTCCTTTGGTTTGAAATGAGTTAAAGGTTGTTCAGTGGCATCATAACGTATTGTCCCGTCTTTATTAACATAAAGTTCGTGTTTTGCCCGTAAAATTCCTTTTGCTAAATGTTCCACAAAATGATCTTTGTTTGACGTTCCTCTTACTCCCTTAATCAAATCTGGATGAATTTTTTCCCCTAATCGTTCTTTCGCTTTATCGAAATAATACTTGATATCTAAATCTCTTGTTTTGTAACTGTTCGCCGGCCCATGCCGGCAAGTATCTTTTTCTACATCCCCACAAAAACGACAATGATATTTTTTTTGACACTTTTTACCACACTCTTCACAAAGGGGATAAATCATTTCTTTTTGACAATCTTGACAATAAAATAAAGGAAAATTACTTCTAATCTTTCCCGTTTTTAAAGCCGCTTGAAAACTTCTTAAACGATCACCTTCTTCGCCAACCGGAAACATTACCTGAGGCGAACCAGTCATTTTACGCAGTTTTGCTTTCTCTGGTCGACCCATTCTTGCTCCAATAAATGTTCCCGCTTTATCTTTGATCGTAAGTTCGCTTAAAAAATTAACTAGTTCTAATCCATCTTTACCTTTAACAGTTTCTGAAGTAAGATTTATCCCTTCTAATCCTTTTGTATCCTTAAAATCAAAACAGAACGCAAAAATATTCGCTTCTTTTCGAGCTAAAACCAAATTCTCTTTGTTAACAATTTGATGCTCTACCCCTAAATAATCAAGTATTTTCTTTTTTTGTTTATATTTTTCTTGCGGAGTATAAGGCAGGATAATCTTTTTGATTCCCTCTTCATCAATTTTCACCTTACCTTCTAAAAACCATTCTTTTAATGTTAACAAATCTTCTCCTTTAACCAATTTCCAATAAAAAGTATAATCAGGATGAAGAGAAATTTTTAATTTTTTACTTAAACGCAGAGTTTCATCCCAACTAGGAACAGTTACCAGTGGCTGATTAATGAACTGTGTTAATCTTTCCTCACCAATTCCGATATGTCCCGCCGCTTTTTTGATTTGCTCTTTATCTTGATCAAACATGTTTCCTACAGCTTTCTCCACCTCTAATCCCCACCATTCCGCACAATAACCAACTGGAACCAAAGTATGGCCACTCTCTAAAAAATCTCCATAACTAAACATTAAGTCGCCTAAAAATAAAATTTCTTCTACTTTACTTAAAACGTGTTTTGCTTCTTCTTCTGAACTTAACTTCTTCACAGAACCGTCAATTAGTCTGACAATTGGTCCTTCTAAACTATCACACACCACAATCGTCGCCCCTTTTCTTGGACGTTCCACTTTTAGTTGTGAACCAATCGCAATAAAATTGTTCAAAACAATTAAGGTTGCTGGATGTACTCCTGCAGCATACATCCCACAAGTTCTTCCTCGACCATACCTTAATCTAAACCCTCCCTCTGCTAAAGGGTGTGTTAAAATTGGTCGTCCTGCCACTAAGTCCATAATAAAAGTATTATTTGCTTTGACGGTTTTTTTACCGTCTTCACTTTCTTTCCCATCACTATGTGAAGAATGAATCTTTTCTTTTATCGTTAAAAATTCCTCTAACCATTCCCACTCCAACCCTAATTCTTTCCCCCATTTAGAAATATTTTTCCACAACTTAGGCGCTTTTTGAGTTAAACCCTCAGCAATTACTAACGCTACCCCTCCTCTAATCAAATTAGTTTCTATTCGTGGTAGGTCTTTATAATTAGATACTTCAAACTTCTCAGTAGGATCCCCGTCAACCTCAACTGGAAGATGTGAAATTAAAAATTTTAATTCCTCATCTGAAGGATGATACTGTAAGTTTGTAACACGATCATGATAATCATGTACCTCAACAATATAACGATTAATTTCATTTTCATCAGGATCATACGCAGAATAACCCATTTTTAATCTCACATAATCCGCTAGAATAACCGAGACTGACTGTCCTGTTCCACCTGCCGCTCTAATCGGACCGGCATATTGCAAAGCAAAATATTCTTTTCCATCTTTTCGTTTTTTTATTTTCAATCCAATAAATCCTTCTAATGGTGCAGAAACAATTCCTAACGTTAAATAAGCAAATCCTATTCTAATCCCAACTTCAATTGCTTCTTTTTTATCCTCAAACTTACAAAATTTTTCCTTGGCCACCTCTTCTGCAATAATTAACCCGACTCGCCAATCAAGCATTCCATACTTTCCCTCTAACTCAGTAATTCTTTCTGGTATTTTTGTACCAATAATTTGTGGAGCAACGACTGAAATTAATCCGACTACTCGTTCCGCCATATTTTTTGCTACTGGAATTACTACTTTATCATCCGGATCTAACCCTTTTTTCCGAGCAGACTCTGCTAAAATGTAACTTTTTTTAACCTGCTCATTAATATTTTTAAAATATTTTTTCATTTCCGGAGAAGCAATTAGTTCCATTTTTTCATTTAGATAAATTTAAGAATCTTAACCTCCCTTGTTTTTAAATTGACTAAAGGTACTCTTCCTGGTTCTGGTTCATGGCCGAGTTTTTCCTGAAAACTGGTTTTACCTTGCCAACAACTACCACAAATCATTGTTACTCCTCGATAATTCGCCACACTACAATAATGAATATGTCCGGAAAGAAAAAAATCAGGGATAGTTTTGATTAACAAAGGATCTTCATCATAACCTGGAAAATAAGGCGTGGAAGTAAAAGCAGGTGCGAGATGCCTTCTTTTTAACAAAAATTGCATAATCAAATCAGCTCGATGATAACCTCCGTTCATTCTAATTGATTCAACTTCACTAACATAATAATCAAAACTAAATCCATGATACATCAAAACATTAAATCCGGAAAAATTCTCGCTTTGTCCAATGTTAATGATGGCAGGATTAGCCACAAGAATTATATTTGGAATATTAAATAATTTTTCTGCATACTCCTGGTGGAATTCCCTTTGTGGTTCCGCAAGATGCACACCGTCGTGATTTCCTGGACTAATAATGATTTGTTTATTAGTTGGAATTTGTTTGATTAAACTGGAAAATTCTTCATATTGTTCAGCTAATCTTTTAATCTCTAAATCATCTTCATGACTCGGATAAATTCCTACACCGTCAACTACATCACCAGCAATAAAAATATATTTTACTTTTTCGGCAATTTGTCGTTGTTTTTCATCACCAACTCTGCCGTTAATCCAACGTAAAAATTTTTCTAAAGCGTCACCTAAAAATTGTTTAGAACCAACATGTAAATCAGATAAAAATATAGCGTACTCTTCTTTCACACTTTTTTTCAGATTGTTATTAATTGGTATTTCGGGCCAAATTATTTTATCTGCAAAAATGATTTTATCGCCACTCGCTCCACTTACCCCAATCACTTCATCATTAACTAAATCTTTAGCGCTTTTGTATAATTCTTTTTTACTTTTAGAAATTAACACTTTCATTAAACCTGTTGGGTCTTCCAAAGTTAGAATTATGTTTCCGTTCCGTGTTTCTTTTATTTCATAAACCGCTCCAATCACACTGACTTGTTCACGTTCTTTCTTCATTTGTAAACGATTAATTGCTAAAGTTGCATTTAATTCTTGTCTGTTCCTTAACAAACTTTCCAAAAAGCGGTATCGGGAAAGAAATATTGTTGTAAAATCTTGCACAGTATATTTTTTAGGAGTAATTTTCGGAGAATAAATTACTTTCACGCCTGAATCATTACTTTTTATCTTCTCAATCTTCCCCATGCTCTCAATCTTAGATTCTTTGATTTCATCAATACCACCTTCTCCTTTCTCTAACTCTTTTGTTAATTTCCTTTTCAATTCACTTTTTAGTCTAATTTGTTTGAATTGATCCAACTGATCAACATAAAGATTGTAATTACTATTTTTTTCAGCAATAACCCGATATTTATCTAAATCATGCCAATTAACTAAATTTGTTTGTAAGGTAATAATTTCTGAATAATCTTTATTTAAAACCACCAAATCATTTTCACTTTCTAAATTTTTCAACAGATCTTGATCTAGTTCATTCTCAAGAATTTCCTGATTGACTAGAAAACCTCGTTTAAACATCTCCTGCACAAATTCTGCTTTACTCATTTTTTAATTTTAAGAAGATAAATTGAGCGATTTTTCCAAAATCTCTTTTAATTTGAAAAGAACAGTTTCTTCAATCGCTAGAGCCACTTCTCTTGTCCGTCCATAACGACCTTTAGAAATAATTTTAGCATTGATTATTCCTAACATATCCAACTCTGCTAAGATATCGCTCACTCTTCTTTGTGTCAGCACATTAAACTTGCTACGTGTACAAAGACTTTTGTACAATTCATAAATTTCTCCAGTAAAGATATTCTTTTTTTGTGGAGAAATTAAAAAAATCGCATAAAGTACTAATTGAAACTGTTTCGGTTGAGATGTTGCCGCATTAATAATTTTATCTGACTCAATTTTTCTCTCAGCCTCGTCCAAATGAATAATACCTACCTCTGCTGCCCCACTCCTCTCGGCAACCTCACCCGCTACCCTTAACAAATCAATTGCTCTTCGGGCATCACCATGCTCTCTCGCTGCATAAGCTGAACATTTTTCAATTACTCCTGATTGTACTGCTCCCTCTTTAAATGCAGTATCCGCCCGTTTACGTAAAATATCTTGAATTTGTAAAGCATTATAAGGAGGAAAAACAATTTCTTCCTCAGAAAGACTACTTCTTACCCTTGGATCAAGATTTTCAGCAAAAATTAAATTATTGGAAATACCTAATAAACAAATTTGCGCTTTTTTAAGTTCAGCATTAATCCTAGTAAAGTTATAGAGTACCCCATCACCAATCTTTTTCGTTAAGTGATCAATCTCATCTAATACTAATAGTAATAACTGCTCTTCATTATCCAATAATTGATAAAACAAGTTATACAATTCATCAGTTGGCAAACCAGTTGAGGGAACATCTTGCCCAAAATCCTTGATTAACTGCGCGACTAAACGATATTCCGTATCCGCTACCCGTTTAAGTTTACAATTAATATAAACTGTTTTTAATTTAATCTTATTTTTAACAGCAATTTCATTCATTGATTCTAAGACATGTTTAACTGCTAAAGTTTTGCCCGTTCCAGTCTTACCATAAATAAATAAGTTGGAAGGTTTCTCTAATCTTAACGCCGGAGCTAAAATATTAGCAACTTCCTGTAATTGTTCCTCTCGATAAACTACTGCAGACGGCATATAAGCAGGCATTAATGCCGCTTTGTTCATAAAAAAAGAATCTTTCTTAAGGAAACTCTCAAAAAAATTGTTTATCTTCACATCCTCACCCCCTTATTTCCTATGGAAAACGTATTTTAGTAATTTAAAACATATTCTGTTGCATTTCTATATAAAAAATTTGTTAGCACAGTATACCCTTAACCAAATATATTTTTTAACACCTATACTGCAGATGGAACTAAGTATAAATACTTATTGCTCAATTAAAAAGTAGTAACTTTAATTATACCTAAAACAAAAATATTTTTTAGAAATACCACAATAAAATTAACTATATCAACAATTAATCAAAAATCATTTATTTTATATAATTATTTAAACATAATACTC
>JAHJDQ010000195.1 GCA_018812355.1 Nanobdellota archaeon
AAGATTATTATCATATTTAAATTGGAATATGAAAATTAAGAAAGAAATTATTGCTTTAGGCGATATTGAAATTGGTGGAGGAACGTTAACTGATGATTTTATCGGTGATAAAGCTCTCTCTCAATTGATTGATCGACAAACCCGTAAAAAACATCCAGTTGATTTAATTTTAAATGGGGATACGTTCGACTTTCTTAAATGTCCTTTCGTTCATGATGGTCGGATTACTTACCCTCGTTATGTCACGCCGGAAATCTCTGCTTCGAAATTAGAATTAATGTACCAGGCCCATTCTCGTGTTTTTGCCGCGTTAAGAAAATTTGTTTGTAAAAAACAAAATAATCTTTATTTTATCATTGGTAACCATGATTATGATTTAGTTTATGGTTCGGTGCAAAGAAATCTGCGTAAAATGTTGCATTGTAAAGAAAATGTCCATGTCCGTTTTAATTACCATCAGCACCAAGTTTATGCTGAACATGGCCATCAATATGATCTTTTAAACAAAATCAACTACAAACTAATGTTTTTGAAATATAAAGGCAAAACAATTCTCAATCTGCCCTGGGCTACTCTCGGTTTAATTGGCAAATATATGCATATTAAAGAAGAGCACCCTTTCATTGAACGAATTCAACCCCGTCCAACTTTATTTTCCCGTAATCGTCAGATTGCTCGTACGATTACCCGCAGCACAATGAAATATTTTTTCTTAAGCATCTTTTATTATCCAATAAGATATTTTTTTGATCCTACTTATTCTTTTCCCAAAAAACTTTTTTGGAACGTTTTTCGAAGGATTAGAAACTTACGTTGGGAACCAGAAAGTGTGGCTGACGTTTTTAAACTAAAAAGTAAACATACGATAGAAAAAAACAAAATTTTGTTATTCGGCCATATCCATGACCTCTTTGTTGAACAAAAAGAAAAGTATATCTTATTACATTCTGGCTGCTGGCGTGATGAGTATCAACTTGATTCTAAATCAGATAAATTAACCCCAAAAACAAAATATTATGTTAAGATTGAAATTGTTGAAGGCCAAGATCCATTATGGCAGGTCTTACCTTATCCGATTAAAAGGAGTACTTTCCGTTTTACCAGTATTATGAAAGACGAAATGAAATACATTAGAAAAGCCGCTCAGGAAGAAGGCTATCAGTTAAGGTTTTAATCATTATTTCTTGATTAGGAAGATTTAAATAGTCTTTATCATTCTAAAAAGTCATCTGGGGTGTTATAAAATTTTAGAAACTGTTGTCCAAGAAGTGAGTAACCGCTATTCTACGTTTTCTGTACTTGATATTGCTACTGCGATTAATGAAATTAAGAAAATCAAAACTGATCAGAAAAAGAATGAAGATCAAAATCATCTAGAAAATGTTTTTAGAAAACTAACCTTTGCTGAATTTAAAGAAAATGATTCTCCAAAGAAATTAGTAAAAGTAAAACAAACCACCAAAGATAATTTAGAAGAAGAGATTGAAGAAACTGAAGAGAGTGTTATTAACGTTGATTATTCTTTTCAGGAAGAACAATTTTTTGGCAGTGAAATTTACAGCAAAAAGCCTTTAAATTATCTAGAACTTTTTTATGGAAATAAAAACCCAGAGACAACTGCGGAAACTCTTGCTTCAGACACTGAAACAGAAACTCTTGCTCCTGAAGAAGCCGAACAAACCATCATTAAAGTGATTTATGCTTCCATAATGAACAACATGAACGAGATTTCCTATCAAGCAAGAAAAAAGATTGATAATTTGTGGAAGTATAATATCATTATGGCAAAATTATATCATCGTCTCCATGCGGTTACTGATGATGTCAATTATTCTTTAGCATATTAAATTAAGCCTACACAAAAATCTACAATTTATGGTCACTCCATAAGTGGAGCATTTCTTCCTCAACAAAATGTAACTTACCGGGAATAATTAAACAGTATGGTGGTTTACCAAAATCAAAATTTTTAATCTCTTTTAGTGTTCCTGCTTTAATCACAGAATCCTCGCTGCCTAATCTGGCACAACCGACTACTAAAGTATCTTCTTTAAGAAAATTAGTTTCTTTATTTTTTTGAATTGTTTCTAATGTTTCTAAAGCTTCCTTAATCATCATAAACTTATTCTCTTGCGGTTTCAAATCCAGTAAACATAAAGTATGCATCCCTGCATAAATGTTCGCTTGTAACATCAGATAAGGCGTTTCTAATTGCGGATGATCTTCTAAGAAAGGGATTGAAGTTGTTCTTCCATATTTATACAATTCTAATCCCACTTCTCCGATGGCAGTAAGCACAGAAGCATTATGAATTACACTTACCGCAACTTTTTTCTCTTTCGCTAACTTGAATAATTGTACATGTGTCGTTGCTGAAAACGGATCGCCAATCACTAAAAAAGCAACTTCCTTATCTTTTGCTTCTGCAATAATTTTCTCATCACCTTGTTCTGTTATCTCTCGATCGGCAAAAGTAATCTCTTTCCCGTAAAATTTCTCTAAATCCTCTTTAGAACATTGTAATAAAGAAGTATAATTTTCTAAATAAATCCTGTCACATTTTTTAACTATTTCTAGTCCTCTAACTGTAATATCTTTCTCGTTTGCAAGTCCAATTCCGATTAAATATAAAGTCATTTTACTTTTACCTTTTTCATTTTTTCAATTATTTTTTTTGCCCAGACAAATTCAGTCGCGAGAATTACTACTCCTAACGGAATAATGATTATTGCCGGTCCGGGCAGGACAATCAAAGCAATTCCTAACAATAATATTGTCATCCCAATTACAAATACTATTCCTTGTTTGAGAATTTTAAATACTTTTGTTGTATCCATTTTTTTACTAGTTTATCCTATCTAACCATTAGTCTCCTGTTTTTAAATCTTTTTAATCATATAAACTCCTTCTAATTTGTATCCCAATTTCCGGTAATAATCACGAACACCCACTCCACTAATTACAATCATTTTATCCTTCCCCTTTCCCTTAGCAATTTCTTCTGCTTTCTCCATCAACTTCTTACCCCAACCCTGATGTTGCACAGCACCTTCTTCACCAATTCCTATCGCTACACCATAAACATGTAACTCTCTAATTAAAGCACTAGTTGAAGTAATTTCTCGACGTAGAGATGAACTAGGAAATCTTAACCGACAAAATCCAATTAACAAATCATTCTCAACATCTTCAACACTAATAAAATATTCTTTCCCTTGCGAAGCACCATATTCATTAACTTTCATTTCAACTTTATCCCAATTAATTTCCTTGCCCTTCGGCTCCCGACATCTAATACAACGGCATTTAAGATCATATTTGTCGTGCATAAACTGTCTAAGATTAGTCATCTCTACTCCTGCGGAAATTTGATAAGTTGGAATATCTCTTTGCACGCGCATAATCCGACAATATTCTGGAACAAACTTCTTAAACTCCATAATCAGTTTAGCCGCTTCATTCGCCGTTAACGGTTGATACTTTCCCATTTTCCATTCATCATACAACTTCGTTCCCTTAGTCACCATGCACGGATAGATCTTTAACATATCTGGTTTGTAATTATCATCACTAAACAATTCTTTCATTCCTGCTAAATCTCTTTTCTTGTCTACTGATGGTAAGCCTGGCATGTAATGACCAGCAACTTTAAACCCTAAATCTTTCAATACGCGAATTGAATTTATCGTATCAGCAGTTGTATGTCCTCGTTGTATTCTCACTAACACATCATCATAAACAGATTGAATTCCTAACTCTACCCGAGTACAACCTAATCTTAACATTTCGTTTCCCTGAACCAATAAACCATAATCAGGACGTGTTTCAATACATAAAGCTGTACATTTTATTTTTGCAGTTTCATTTCTTTTTTGCTCATTAATTAAAGTAGTTTCTTTTTTTAACCCTAATAATTTTTGATGTAATCTTGCGATCCTTTCTTGATCTCCTAAATCCTCAACGGGAAGTTCAAAAAAATCTTTAAACGCCAAATAATCAAACTCTCCATCAACATAAAACATTTCCGAGAAAATATTCATCGCCTGAAAAGCATCGGTAACAAACTCTTCTTGATATTCTAATGGAAAACTAGGAAACGTTCCCCCCATTAGGATCAATTCTACTTTCTCACAATTATGTCCTAATATCGTAAACTGTTCCAGACGATTAAACACTTGCAAATAAGCAGAATATTTATTTCTGATTCCGCGCATCGTTGCTGGCTCCCTACCCGTATATGACTGTGGCACATCTCCAAACTCAGACTCAACTCCTCCCGGACACATAATACACTTTCCGTGTGGACAAGGAAACGGCTTCGTCATAATTGCAACTGGCGCCACTCCTGAAATACTCCTTACTGGTTTAGTCAACAACTGCTTCTTCAAGAAAGGAATATCCTTTTCATCACAATTCAATAAAATTTCAATATTAGTGGGAATACTTTTTAATTTATATTTCTGTGAAAGATCTCGTTTCAGTTTAGCAAACTGTCTAGAATTAAACTCCTTTTCCTTTAGTACAGGGATGATTTCTTGATAAAAGTTCATAATCAAAATTTAATGATTGTTTTAATAAATGTTTTTACTTTGTAATTTATGAAAGAAGCAAATAATAAGAACATTTTTCATTGAATCCATCACAATCGTAACAACCTTGGTTTTCATATCCGTTCGTAAACTCATCGCTTAAACCACGCTTTCTTTCATCCTCGTGTTGTGTTTCTGCTACTTTTTTATGAATACAAGCTCCCGGAAGTTTACTGGAACCTTCTAATTGTAATATTTCTACTAATTCTTTAGGTATTTTCCCCATGTTTTATTACTTAATAGAAGTAACTTATAAACTTTTTGGTTAAATGTTTAACTAAAAATCAAACTATTCTAAACATCTCCCATCTTCACAACCATACTCACAGCCAACTTCCTGTACTAAAATGTTGTTCCCCACTATATTACAACTGTATTCTCTGATCATCATTTCATCAAGACAAACGTCAGTTTCTGTGACTAAAGGGTTACCACTATTCGGCCCGAGCCAATAACCAGTAACTTCTCCCTGCACAAAAACATCTTCCCCATCAGAATCAAGACACTTAATCTCTCGATCACAAGCACTTCGATTTTCTTCGCTAGGAAAATTGTCTGAACAACTAACAATTTTATCAAAACTGTTTCCTTGTCCAAAATTCTTTCTGGATAGCTGGCAATTTAAATCATGACGATCATTATCACAAATTCGGTTGTTAGAAAATTCGTTCTCGTTAGAATTATAAATTAAATAAATGCCATTATCATCATTTCCGCTAATTACATTATTGGAAAGATGATTATTTGTACTACCCTCTAACACTAAACCATTACCCTCATTATCTGTAATGATGTTCCGGTCAAAATAACTTTTCGAACTGGACTTCGCCCAGATCGCATCCTCAAAATCAGTAATCCGACAATTTTTAATCATTGCTCTCTTGACATTGTTAAGATAAATCCCTTTACCATTTCCACTACCTTTAATCGTCTTTCCCTGACAGTCTAAAGTAACTTCATCTGCAGTAATCTCCAGACAGCTAACATCACTCTCTACCACTAAATCATTTTCTAAAAAATAAGTTTTACCTTCTTTACCTAAGACTTGACATCTTTTAAGTACAAAATTATCTTCTTCCTCAATATCTAAAGTAACTTCTCCAGTAAGTAAATCCTCAGAAAAGAAATCATCATCCATTATATCTTCTTCAGCTACTTCTTCTGAAGCACAGCCCACTAATAAAACAACGAATAATAATAAAAACAGGATTTTCTTCATTAAACACACCTCACCACCCCTAAATAATTTCAAGTTTAAATACATTTCGTTGTCAAAACCTTAATATACCATCAGAATTTACTCCTATACTATGTTTTGGGAAACAATCTCTGTAGTTACTATTTTAACGCTCTTTATCGCGTCTTATACAGACCTTAAAACCAGAGAAGTTCCTGATTGGCTTAATTTTGGCTTAATTTTTTCAGCTCTCGGCGTTAGATTAATCTTTTCAGTTGAATTAGGTTGGAACATTTTCTTGAGCGGAGTGCTCGGTTTAATTGTTTGTGTCGGCCTAGCCTACTTGTTTTACTTTACCAATCAATGGGGTGGCGGCGACAGTAAATTGCTAATGGGTATGGGTGCAGTGATTGGAATTACTTATCCCTTTGATAACAGCAGTTTCAACCTCTTATGGTTTGTCCTTGCTTTACTTTTGTTAGGATCAATTTACGGTTTGTTATGGATGTTCTTTATTGCAATTAAAAAAAGAATTATTTTTTTACACGAATTTAAAGCCCGCTTGACTGAATATAAAACTATCCATCTGATTTTGGGTATAATCACGTTAGTTTTTGCCAGCTTAATTTTTATTATTCCTTTAGTTTGGCCTCTCGTCCTCTTTCCTTTAGGAGTATTCTATCTATTTTTGTTTGTTGAGATTGTTGAAAAGAATTGTTTTATGAAAAATGTCTCTGTAAAAGACCTTACTGAAGGAGATTGGTTAGCGGAAGATATCAAGGATGGTCAGAAACTATTAATCAAGAAAAAGACTTTGGAAGAAAAAGATATTTGGAAATTAAAAAAGTTACATACAGAAAGTAAAATTAAAGAAGTTTTGATTAAAGAAGGCATTCCTTTCATCCCTTCTTTTCTGTTTGCTTACTTGTTCTTAGTCTTTGGAAAGCCGTTGCTTGGTTTAATTGTGCCTTGGTTGTTTTTAACTTAAACCCTACCTAAACATTTATATATGAATAAAATTTAACAATTCATTATAATAATTAAAAAAAGAGGTGTAACCAAGATGAATAAAAAAGCATCTTTAAATTTATCGATACAGGCGATTGTGATTGTAGTAATTGCTTTTGTCGTTTTAGGATTAGGATTAGGGTTTGTTAAAGGCACATTTAAGGATATTACCAGCACAACTAAAGATGTCCAGTCAAAGATTAAAGAACAAATTCTTGAAGATATGCGCACTTCTGGTAAGAAATTATCAGCTTCACAAGAAGTCCACTTAGAACGTGGTGAAGAAACTACAGAAAATATTGGTATCGTTAACACCGGTACGAGTACTGGAAAATTTGGAGTTTACATGGAAGTTATCAAACAACAAACTCCTGACGGGGATACCATTACCGATCAAGATTTGATTGCTAAAGAAATTTCCTTCTTTTACAATGATCTTGTCGATAAAGAATTAAGTCCAACTGCCGGCGATGTCATTCCAATAACAATTTCAGCTGGTCGCTCAGCTTCAGGAACTTACTTAAGTAAAGTAACTGTTTATTCGGGAGACGATAGTTGCGTCACTACTCTTGATCCTAGTGGCTGTGATTTACCTCCGTACGACACGAGAAGTTTCTTTATAAAAATCTCATAGGTGATAAAAAATGGCTCGAAAAAAATCAGGAAAAAAACGGATGAGTGACGATCAGGAATTTCAAATCATGAAACTTGTTTTAGACAAGTTTCTTTGGCTCGGCTTTATTGTTATGGGCTGGGGCATGTATACAGCAATTAACGATTCGACAATCTTACCTGGACTATGGTATATGATTGGCGGTGCAATCTTGTTAATCTTGTTTGCTGTCATCATTGTCAAAGAATATGAAATCTTAAAATAATAATGGAATCATTATTTGGGATACAAAAAAGTGTCTTTGCACTTTTTTGGTATACTGAAGTAGAATGAAAAAAAATAGTCCTTTTTGGGAAATACTTGGATACATTGGAATAGTTTTTGGAGTGATTGGTATTATTTTAGTAATTCTCAAAATTTTAGGATTTTTTTAAGATGACAAAAGTAAAAGGAATTTTAAATTTAATTGCTTTTATTTTTACCATTCTTATTGTTTTATACGGATTAACCAAAGGGTTTGATACTTTAGAATTATTTATGCACCTTATTTACTTTGGAGTATTAATCTTATCTCAAATAGAAAATCTAAAAGAAGTAATTTACAAATGAAAATGAACAAAAAAGCTGCCATTGGATTATCGATGAATGTACTAGTAATCTTCATCCTTTCTATAGTCATTCTTGCTGGTGGAATCACTTTACTATACAAGTTCATTGGCGGAGCTGAAGAGCAACAAGAAATTCTCGATCAACGTACACAACAAGAATTAGAACGTTTATTGATTGATCAAGGTAAAAGAGTTGCTTTACCATTCCAAACTGCAACCTTAAGCCGGGGAGATTCTCATTTATTTGGAATCGGTATTCTTAACATTGGTGAAAGTGCTGATTTCCAAGTCACGATTGAGTTAGCTAAAGCAATTGACGATACAGAAACGGAAATGGAAGCTGATCCGGACATCGTTAATCAATGGATGCTTTTCAATGATGAAAGTTTTCAGATTGAACAAAATCAGCATGTTAAAGAATTAATTTCTGTAAAAGTTCCGACAACAGCTCCTAATGGCCAGTATATCTTTAATGTAAGAGTAATGTCTGATAATAAACAATACGGCAATACTCAGAAAATGTACGTTACCATCAAATAAGCATCCTTTCTAAGAACTTCTTTGGATCCTTTGCTTTCACAACAGCATGAGCAATCAAAACTCCCTGACAACCTAACAATAACGCCTGTCCTAAATCTTCTTGAGAATGAACTCCTGCCCCAGCAAGAACTTTTGTTCTTGGCGAAATTTTCTTGACAGTCTCAACCGCTTTTACAATAATTTCCGGTTTAGATTTAGTTACAGATATATCTCCACCTATTAATCCTGCTGGTTCGTAAGCAATATAGTCTGGCTTAAACTGAGCAATCTTCTTTATTTTTGCCAGTGTCGTTGCACAAACTACAGTAATTAATTTTCTCTTCTTACATTCCATAATTGTTTTCTTAATAATCTCTAATGGTAAACGATGCTCAGAATGATTAATGATCGCTCCCTGACAACCTATTTTTTTCAACTCAACCGGCAAAACTCTACCCGTATTCGAACCATAATCTTTGTAATCAACGTGCTGCGCAAAACATCTCGCCTTACTCTTTTGACAAACTTCTTTTAAACTTAAAGTAGGCGGAGCAATGACAATCTGATATTTATTTCTTTTAACCAGCGCAATTTTCTTAGCAATAGCCAACGCATTTTCTCCACTAACCTCCTTGTACGTTTTAAAATTAATTAATACTAACGTTTTCATCTCTTCACCTTATACTTAACATCTATTACATTATTCTTCGGTTTCTCTTTTTTAACTTTGTTGAGCGTTCCAAAGAAGTAACTTAATACTAAGATAATAATAATCACTGGTAACAATAAAACGATTAAATTAAAGATAAACACTAATAAGATTATCACTATTGCAATAAAAATCAAAATACTAATCCAAGCTTTAATCCCTCTTGTTTGAATGATCATGGATTAAAGGAATTCTTTTAGTATATAAAAAATGTTGGGTTTAGGCAAGAAAAAATAAAATCAATATTTAAATCTCTTCTCATAATCTTTGTGTGAAAACCATTCCAATATTATACTCACAATTGTAACTTCATCACTTTCGATAGTATAAACAATTCTCCATGCATTTGGCAAATCGTATTTCCAAAGATTAGTGATTTCATATTTCTTTTTGTATTCTTTTGGCCATAGTTTCTTTTGAATTTTAATTCCACACATAGGATTCTTTTTCAAGTCGTCAATTGCCCGATCAATAAAATCATAGAGTTTCTTATCCTCAAACTTTCCAGACTTCAAAGTATGAAATTGATCTTTTAGTTTGTGAGAGATAAATCCCACATTGATTTTCTTGTCATTCATCGTGCAATCAAGTTCTCAGAAATTAATTTCTTTATTCTTTTTGGATTGTAAGTCCAAATAACACAGCCTTCTTTGTCAATCATAACTTTTCCGGATTGCTCTAAGTAATCTAGTATAACTTGAAATGTTTGATACATCATTTTCTTAGGTAACTTCTTCCATAATTGATATTTTCCACATTCTTGACTGTATTTTTGGATAGTTTTTTCTACCATTAATACTGAATCCAATGTTGGACTATGCAAAATAGTTGCTGGCATCATTATTATATAACTCTATATAAGAACAGTATATAAATTTTTCTATTCAATTTTTTCATTTTTTTTCATTTTCCAACCTAAACCAAGCATAACCGCACCTAAAATAATACTTATCCGGAAAATCATTTGACTTTTCTTTACAAAAGAAATCTATTGGAAACGTCTGAATTAATAATGAATCCGAAGCAAAAATCCAATTTCCTTGTGGAAAGAAAATATTATGAAATAAAGTAAACATAAAATCAAAACTAATTATAGAAATAATTAAACTAATTAATAAAAACGCCACCGTTGTTATCCCACCATAAAATAATAATTTCTTAATTTCTGGCCACTTCTTCTTATAGTATGTCACGATTAAAGTAATCCCTAACAATGAAAAGTAAAATAAATAATCAATAAATTTAATCACACCTTTAACATCTTCCAGATGAGAAACTTCAGTCGCAGTATAATTCAATCCCAATTCGCTTTTATCTTGCAAATAATCAACTGTCTGCTCTTGCTCCAAACTTAAATTAGAAAAAAACAACGTCACTTTATATGAAAATAAGATCATAAATATTGGTAATAAAATACAAAATAAAACTATTATTTTCTTATTCATTTCCTAGTCTCATAATAAATCCAAGCAGACAGAAAAGCAACAAACATTGCTACAAATAACCATAACCAATAATTTCCTGTCTCCAGAATTCCCCAGATTAAAATGATAATCGCACTAACGCTCCAAACCATTTTCAAAATAAGCATGATTTCATATTGTTTCTTGCCTCTAGTAAACAAAGAAGCTCCACCAATCCCCAATAATCCTGCTCCTAAAATACGCGCCAAGACTAAATTCTCGGGCAGAAAACCAAAGAAAACTAAAGTTCGCGCAGTCAAGAAAATCAACGGCAAAGCTATTAACAAATCAGCAATAAAATGAATAAAAAACCATCTTTTTAATCCAGGAGTTACTTTCATCAATTAAAAAGAAATAAAAGAAATTATATAAACCTATTGACAACCAGCACAACTGGAACAAGAATCTCCACAACCAGAATCTTCTTTCTCACCACTTTTAGCAGTGTCAGCTGATTTCTGAGCTTCTTCCGGTTCATTAACGCTAACAACTTTAACCGTAAAAGTTAATTCCTTTCCAGCTAATGGATGATTAATATCAATCGTCACTTTATCCTCAGTAATTTTAGTAATTTTTGCCGGGATTTGCTGACCTGTCGGAGCTGACATCATTAACATCATTCCTTCTTTTGGCTCAGGTTCTTTAGGTAATTTATCACGAGGAACTTCTTGTACTAATTCTGCTCTGATTTCGCCGTATGCTTCTTCCGGTTTAAGTGTGAAAGTTTTTTCTTTATTTAGTTCCATCCCTTCAATCGCCTGATCAAAACCTGGAACAACTTGTTTCGCACCTACTTCAAAACATAAAGGACCACGACCTTCCGATTTATCAAAAACTTCACCATCAGAAAACTTTCCGGTATATTCAACTTTGACTTTATCGCCTTTCTTCACATTTGTCATTTTAATTTTCCTCCAATTTAAACTTTATTTGTAATTGTTTTATAAGATTATTGGTTTAAAATTTGTTCAACCGCTCTGATTCTAGGTACATAATCATCTTCAGGATATATTTCCCAAAAATCATTACTTCCTTCTCTGCTTATCCTTCTACTAACATTGCCTTGGCCTCTGTTATAAGCGACTAAACCCAAGTCTAAACTACCAAACCTTTCTTTTAAATAGCTTAAATAAAAAGCTCCACATTCAATACTTGTTCTTGGATCCGTTCTATCTGTACAATCATATCCTAGTCGTTCTAATTCTTCTACCGTAATATCATTTATTTGCGTTAATCCAGTATCTCCAGCATCATTACAAGCGTTAGGATCTCCGCCACTTTCAAGCGCTATTTGGGCTAATAGAGTTTCATAAGGAATATCGTTATTTTCAGCAGCCGCTCTGATTAAAGGGGCATATTCTTCAGTTCGCTCAATTCTCGTTTGAATGTCTCTACTTCTTTCTCCAATATAAAGATTGTAAAAATGTACAATTCTTGGATGAGAATAATCATACTTATCAGGATTAGGTTCTTCCGGAACAGCAGCAGTTAATTGTTCTAGTTCATAAGCTGAGGGTACTCTTTTAGGTAATAAAACAGCTTGAGGTCGATTTTCTTGAAAATGATTTTCTAAAGAATTTAACTCTTCTGGAGATACAGTTACACTAATGACTTCTGTACTTCTAGGTTCATCATCTTCAGGATTAGGTAACTGGTTAACTGCCAATATTCCTAAGGCCAGTGCTAATGGATAAGCTATATATTCCCTCATTTTAAGCTAAAATAGCCTTCTTCATTTATAAAACTTTCGGTTTATTGTTACTGGGAAGTGGTTATAATTTAATGGTTTTAAAGTAATAAAAACGTACAAATACGTAAAGTTTATAAATACGAATGACTTCCCAACGCTTGGTGATGTAAAATGACAGTTGAAACTGCAAAAATGTCTGAAAGGGGACAAATAATTATCCCTAAGGAAGTAAGGGATTACATTCATGCTACAGAAAGCACTATCTTTACAGTGATGCCTCTTGATGAAGAAACAATTGTTATGAAGAAATTGGATAAAGAAAAATTAATTAAAGAATTTAGAAGTATTCGGCTAGGAGTAAAAGAAAAATTGACAGCAAAGGAAATCCAAGAGGAAATTAAAAGGGTCAGAAAGGCGCAGTAAAAATGCTTAAAGTAGTTTTAGACACGAATGTAGTTATTTCTTCTGCAATCTCCAGTGATGGTAATCCGGCAAGCATTTTTGAAATGTTGTTGCTGGAAGAAATCCAGAATTTTACTACGGAAGAAATCATTGAAGAAATAAAAGAGGTCTTAGAAAGACCGAGAATAACAAAAAGATTAAGTTTAATTGAAAGAGAATTTATTCTGAACAATTTTATCCATTTTTCTACCACAATAAAACCGGCTGTTCGAATTGAAGAAATAAAAGACGACCCTGATGATAATAAATTCTTAGAATGTGCTGTTTCTGCCAAGGCTGATTATATCATTTCTGGTGATGAACATTTACTTAAAGTAAATAGATTTAAAGGAATTCTCATTGTCACTCCGGCAGAATTTGTAAGTATTGTAGACTAAATCTTTTCTAAAAGACACTTAAATAAATTTTTCTTTACTGATGAGCCTTGTCCAAAAATTTCTTCAATTCGCTAGAAATAAACTCACCACTAGCCTTCCCAGCTAGTTGCTTCATACACATCCCCATTAACGCTCCAAAAGGCGCTTTAGAATTCTTAGCAACAATCTCTTCAATCACTTTAACAATCTCTTCTGTTCCCAACGACTGATAATTCTTTAAATTAAACTGACCTTTAATCATATCAATTAACACATCCAAAACAATATCTTTCGAAATCTTATCGGAATCAACATACTTAAACAATTCTCGGAAATTATTATCAGTTAACTTTAGAACATCCAACTGATACTTCCTTTTAATCTCCAATAAGGATGAAGTTAAAATTTCAGCAATAAAGGCCGGTTTTAATTGTTTATATTTACTTACAATTTCCTCAAATAATAACAATCTATCCGAACGTGAAATGAATTTCGCCAAATCATAACTCAACCCAAAATCTTTTTGATAACGTTTAATCTTCTCTTCTAATAATTCTGGGATCTCAACTTCAATACTAGACCTAATCAACGGCACATCAGTTTCTGGATACATTCTTGCTGCTCCTGGCATTGGCCGCATAAACTTGCTTGTTCCATCGGGTAAGTCTTTACGTACTTCTTTTGGCACTCCTAAAAACAACTCTTCTGCCCGTTCATATACTGCTTCTAACGCCCTTCTCGACTTCTCTTCCTTATCAGCAATTAAAACAAAACCATCATGCGGAGTACACTTCAATTTTTTCTTAATTAACTTGACTTCACTTTCCGTAATTCCATAGTTAGGTAATTCATCAGAATGAAAGATTCCTCCTACTCCTGCTTTAACCTTAGCTCTTCCAGAAAATTCTGTTCCTAAAC
>JAHJDQ010000196.1 GCA_018812355.1 Nanobdellota archaeon
CTCCCTCTCGGTCGTCACGGACGCCCACACACAACAGCAACTATCCGGGATTTTCTGACAAAAATCCCCCAATTCGCTTCGCGAACTGCGGATAGTTGCGATGTTATACGTAATTTTTTATTTGCCTTGTCGTCGGTACTGACTCCAACTTTTTGAATGAAATCCTTGTTTTCCCATGCAAAGCTCAAACGAATTTCTTTGAAAAAGCTTCGGGCTACGTCGGGAATGTTTAACGTTGGTACTTTCGCATAGTCGTCTAAAAAACAAACAAAAACAATTTCTGCGAAACTGTATATAACGTTGACTATGCGGCTCCGCTTCGCTACGACCCAAATTTTTTTAATGAATCTAAACGGGGGGGAATCGGGTAAAACCGGAAAGATATCTTTGAAAACGCCATAATCTTTATAAACAACCAACTAATCAATAGAACTATAAAAGCGGGTGGTTAAAAAGTGGATTTTCAGATAGTTAAAGAAAAATTTCAAGAATTTGAAAAAGAGCATGGTAAAGATGCTTTTCTAAAAGTTGATGCATTTTTAGAAGAAATTAAAGAAGAATATCTTAAAATTATGACTAAAGAGTTTATGGGCAGGGGGGAATCGCAAAACGAAGCTCATAACAAAGCTCGCCAATCGTGGAGACCAAAAGTAGGATCATTTCTTGAAAGCCTTGTTAAATATATGATTGAAGAATTCTGTAAAGATTCTAACATAAAAATAACTTCTGATAAAAAATTAAAAAAGCGTGAATTAAGTAAAGAATTATCTCTACTTAGAAGTATGATGGTAGTTCACTTTAACGATTATTCCTTGCTTCCAGATGCTGATTTAATTTTATACAAGTATGATGAGAAGAATGAGAAAGTGACTGTAATTTGTATATTGTCGTTAAAAACATCGTTTAGAGAACGTTTTACAGAAACTCCTTACTGGAAATTGAAACTTAAAGAAGATCCGAGAACCGAGAATATCAAAGTGTTTATGATCACGCCAGATAATACAGATGAAATTAGTTATTCGTCTAGTAAAAATGGACCAAGAAAAGCAAGAATCATTATGGAATATGAGTTAGATGGAATTTATATGGCTAGAGAAGAATTTGATGTCTCAAGTAAAATAAAAAGTTTGCATGATCTATTTGAAGATCTTAAGAAAATAATCTAAAATGAAACATCTTAATAAAATATTAAATGGGGATGTCCTCAAAGTAATGAAAAAAATTCCTAGTAACAGTGTCCACTTAGCAATTACTTCTCCCCCATATAACGTTGGAAAAGATTATGATTCTCATGATGACCAGATGAATTATCAAGAATATTTAACTTGGTTAAACAATGTATGGAGAGAAGTAAAAAGAATTCTTGTTCCTGGTGGAAGATTCTGTTTAAATATTGCCCCTACTGGAATTACAGAATTTGTTCCTATTCATCATGATTTTACTAATCAATTTAGAAAATTAGATATGAAATTTAGAACAGAAATAATTTGGTACAAACAAACAATGCTCAAACGAACAGCTTGGGGAAGTTTTAAAAGTCCATCTAATCCTCATATTGTTCCTTCATGGGAATATGTTTTAATTTTTTCAAAAGAAAAAAATAAGTTAGATGGTGAAAAAGAAAAAGCTGATATCACAAGAGAAGAATTCATAAAATTCTCAGATGGGATGTGGAATCTTTCTCCTGAAAAAAAGAGAAATGGACATCCAGCACCTTTTCCAGAAGAATTAATTTATCGCTTAATTAAATTTTATTCGTTTGAGGGAAATACTGTTTTAGATATGTTTGGTGGAACTGGAACAGTTGCATTAGTATCTGCTAAAAATAATCGCGATTTCATCCATATTGATGTTTCTGAAGAATATTGCAGGACGGCAGAAGATAGATTAAAAAAACATTTTGGTCAATCTAAGATTACTTCAGAAGATAATTCAACATTTAAAAGCCCGAGTTGGTTATTAAAAAATTTAATTGTAAGTTTAAATTAATTTCTTTAACTCATCTACAATCCAAACCATTTATACTTAATAATTAAGTATATAAAAATCACTGAAATTATATAAACTAAGGAAATAATTAAACCTTCGCCAAGTTTAATTTTGTAATACTCTTTTCTAATCATGAGATAGATTGAATTTATTATAATCAAGAATAGTGGGAAATAAAAAATAAATGTTTTTTCTATTAATTTGAAAGCTAAAATATATGATACTGAACCAATTAGTAAACCAACCACAATGTCAGTAATTTTGATAAACACAGCTTTATTTGCTTTGACAAATTCCGAAGACGAACCTTTATTCTTTCCAAATAATGCGACCCCGATTGGTGTTAGATATGGTCGCCTATTTTTGGTTCTCTTAATGAATAATTCATCAGTTAGAATACCTATAATGATACCTAGAGCTGAAGCTAAGAACCCAATCAGTATCTGATGTATAGTTGCCATTAGATTATACTAACCCCCGTAACTTTTTTAATTTTATGTTTTTAGTGCTCTAAATGGGAATCTTAAGAGATACTGCAAGAGTTCCGAAAGCTGCGGCTGCACTTACAGGGAATGCAATTGCTGGATTTACTTGCATAGTTGTTACAGCATAATCCGAGACACTCTTAAATATCCATATTGGAAGTACACCTGCTTTCAAAACTAATGTTATTATTTTTATCATCTCTTACCTCCTATTTAGCAATTACCAACTTAAACTCGGTTTTTAGCTTACTATCTGCATATCTTTGAAATGCTCTGTGTTGTTCTTTGTCTTGCTCAATGGATTCTGGTGTTTCTACTTCGATTATTTTCTCTATTGAATAATACTGGGCAATCACATCTGGCTGGTGATTGTTAATTATCTTTGGAGAAGGCCAGTCTTTAAGATCTGCCCACACTTGGTAGCCACCTGCTTTATACCTCTTTGCTTCTTCCTCGACCTTTTGGTCATGTTTACTTTGTTGTGTGTTTGTTCTGTTTGCCATTTTATTTATTTCCTCCGTTTCATTCTTTTGTTGATATTGTGTCGGTTTTGTGTAACTTTGGCTACGAGCCTATCGTAGCTTCTGCCAACAGGAGTTATGGAAACTTTCTTTTCCTTAACTAAACGCCTTAACTTATTTCTTGCCGCAGTTCCCCCTGGCTCGTTCCTCTCTGGCATATTGACGTTAGCCAACCTTATTCTTCTCGAACCTTGAATACTCCGATTTATTCCAAATGTATCTCCATCTGGAACATTAGTTACTGTCCGCACATATCTCTTTGTTACTCGTTTTCTTGCCACTTTCCTTGCAGCTTCACTATGTCTTCTACTATCTCCATACCATGCCATTTTTACCTCCTTGAGACGTTTTTTGTAATATTTGCCTCATTTGCTTACCAATGTGTCGAATGTGTTGATAAAATTTGTGAAACCATGTTCTATTTTGGAGTGGCCACTTACAAGTGTCAAAGCTGTCAAAAAACAGAAAGTTTTAAATAATCAAGTATACTTCCTGTTATCATGGTAAGAAATTCATTTTCAATATTTAAAAAAGCATATGAGGAGGGCTTAGAAACGCAGGGCAGTGGTTTTGAGAACTGGTTGGCAAAACATAACTTGAATATTCAAAAATTCCACCAGTTTACTTCTTCAGCAGATACCATATTTTTTTTTAATAGAGTAACTGAAATTAAAAAGATTGCGAATTTTCTTGCCCAGAATAAAAAAGAAAGAAATAAATTTAGTTTTATCAATTTAGTTGGATGTACAGGGATTGGTAAAACATCACTTCTTCAAAGTATAAAACAAAGTTTTCTTAAAATTAAAGACAAAAATTCAATCATTAGTCTTTCAGCTGATGACTTTTCTAAAGAATCGGGAGATGAAGACTGTGAATTCAACTTTGAAGTAACCCTAGGGAAATTGGAAGATAAAGAATTAGTATTAGTTGATGATTGTGAAAAAGATTTTGATCATATGCTAAACAACATCAAAGAATTTTCTTCTTTTTCTTCAATCTTCATATTCTCTTGGGCTCCAATTCATTGGAATAGATTTAAGCTTTTACATAACGAAATAATGGGAATTGGTGAATCAATACATTTAAGATGTTTTACAAAAGATGAATCTATCGAATTCTTGATAGATCGGATAAAAAATATTTCCAACAAAGAGAAAGTAAGGATGTTCTCTAAAGATGCATTAAGTTCATTGGCGTCATTTTCTTTTGGGATTCCTTCAATCATATTAGATCTCTCTGGAAAAGCAATTAAAAGAGCATATCAAAATGATAAAAAATCAGTTGATAATGAGACTGTTAAAGAAGTTTATTTTGATGAGGGTTTATCTGAATTAAATACTTTCTTGAATGAATGCACGCCAACCACCACCCGTATTTTGAAAACTGTACTTCTGAACCAATATCCAAAAGGTTGTGCAATAGATCAAATAAAAGATATTGTTGACCTTGAGAGAACCAGTATCCATTATCATCTTCAGAAAATGCGCAATGTTGGGATTTTGGATGAATATCCTCTAAAAAAACAGGTATTGTTTTCAATAAAGATTAAATTTTTACCAATTGTCGAAAATTTTTTGTGGGGTAAGAGAGAATTATAAAATGGCAAGTTTCCGTTTATTTGAGTATAAAAAAGAAGATTTGTCTAATGATAACATTAATTCTTTAATTGAAAAATTAAAAAAATACTCTGGGGATTTAGGGGAAAGAGAATGGAATATTAAACAAATTCAGCAAGATACCGAAAAGAAAATTTTAACATTTGTAATATCGTACCGTGAAGAAAAAGAATTTTCAACAATCGAGGGGATGAAAAAATTAGAATTCCTCGAAGAATATGATATACTTGTTTTTTATGATAAACAGAAAGTAGCCATTGGCAAAGCATTCTCTATCCTATTAGCTAAAGAGTTGAATCAATGCGTTAATTATGCTCTGTTCAATAATAAACTTAAGAATCTCCCTAAAATG
Organism: Nanobdellota archaeon; assembly: GCA_018812355.1. Classification (GTDB taxonomy): domain Archaea; phylum Nanobdellota; class Nanobdellia; order Woesearchaeales; family GW2011-AR9; genus JAHJDQ01. The sequence goes on from JAHJDQ010000196.1 coordinate 4,964, forward strand.
CTACAAAGTAATGATCAACTTTTGTCAAAACTTGAAGAAGATAAAACTATAATTGTTAATGGATTAAATGCAAGAAGAGCTCTCGGAATGGACAAGATTAGTGGCTCTGATAGAACTGATATAAGAGATAGAAAAATTTATGAGGGTATGAGTAGTGGAATTATTACTGAAAAGACATTCACAAAGAAATTTAATAATCCCATTGGAGATGCAAGATTCTGTATAAAGACTAATGGACTAATTACAATATTCAAAAAGAATATGACTCATGGAGATGTTGCTTCAATAATAGAATTCCTATTAGACTATCTCAAAAATACAACCCCTTTTACTAAAACATTGCATAGTTACTAACCCGATTCCCCCCATTTAAAACAAAAAACTAACTAAAAACTAAAACTACCCGATTCCCCCTGTCCTACGGACTTTTACTCTGCTACGCAGTTATTGATAACAATTCATTAAAAAAACTACAGTACCAACTATATTCCCGACAAATAAAAAACTCCACTCACCATCAAAGGTTCGCTACGTATAACAGGAATTATGCGGTTGCGGGGTCTCGGGCATCAAAGCCCTCGCTTCCCTCACCCAAATGATTTAATGTTGCTACGCAACTTAAATCACTTCGCATAATTCCAACGTTAAACTCAATTGTCGGCAAAATTAATAATGGGGGCACGCACGCAGTCCTTTCAGGACAGATAGACAAAATCAAAGATTTTGAAATTTAGGAGGAAATAATC
>JAHJDQ010000197.1 GCA_018812355.1 Nanobdellota archaeon
CAAGATGGCAATGATCTCCGTGTTTATGTGTAATCAAGAGAATATCAATATTATTCCATTCGTTGTTAAGATAAGATTCCTTGTATTGAAGATTTCCCGGATCAAGAAGGATTCTTTTACCTTCTGTTTCGATTAAGATACTGGATTGGGCAAAACGGGTGATTTTCATGAAGTAGTGTAATGTTGGGTTTATTAAAAACTTTAAGTTCCTAAACATTTATTGGACTTTTTTTTAGGTGTGTATAATTAATTATTTAAACTAGAGAGTTTTTCTTTACTTAATGAATCCCATTCCAAATCCCATCACAGTAAATACTGGCGAACAAGAAAGAGTTTCTAAAACGATTGATCTTTTTTTTGTTGAAACAAAAGAATTTATTGAGGAAAATTATGAAGTGGATGAACCATATTTTCAGATCAAATCTGGTGAATTAGCATATAATTCAACACAGATAACAGATGATAGAATTACATACTTGTCATATAAAGATATGATTCTTGCCAGTGTTTTTGAAACTAGAACAGAATTTAATTATATTCGCTATATATTCTTTCGGAATTTAGAGGGATTTGGAGAACTAGCGCCTAAAAAATAATTGAAACTAACATCGAAATTCCTGTTAGTTTCTTTTTCCATACATAATGTAGGAAAATTTAACCCTTTTTGATTATTAAGGGTAATCCACACAAGAACCATAATTATTTGGTCTGCATCTTAAAATTCTTTTAATTGTTTTTATCCACCCTTTTAAAAAACCATATTTTTCAATCGCCATCAACCCATAATTAGAACAAGAGGGATAAAATCTGCATCTGGTTCCTTTCTTTTTTAAATAATTAGATATTCTTTTTTGATGTAGGTTAATTATAAGATAAATCGAAATCTTTTGTAGAAGATTATTTTTTTTTGTGATAAATTGTTTCTTGTTTGACATTTTTTGATTTACAGTTCGGACAACTATCTAAATCAGCCACTTTTTTCTCAGGAATTAAAGCACCGAAACAGCCCATTGGATTTCCGCAACAAAGAGTAGCAGTCATTATATTTTTGCTACAATTATACATTTTAGCACCACTCTCTTCAATTTTTTCTTGAGGTAGATAATACCATACTTTTCCACATTGGTTACAAGTGCATTTAATTTCTCGAAAAGTTTTATTTTTGTATTCCTGTTTACATTTAATACTGCAAAATCGTTTTCCATCAGATCTATAAATCAAACCAGTTTTAAACTTACTAAGTTCTGTTCTACAATTTGGGCAATTTTGCTTAATCATAATTAATAATTGTTGATGCTTCTATTTAAAGTTTTCTCGCTCTATTCATTTTTTGAAAGGGCGTCATTTCCTATCATTCTTTTTAAGGAATTAATAAATATAGTTTTGTTTTATATAAAAAGGAACTCTACATCTAAAAATTTCAGGAAAAATCAAATAAAACGAATATCAAGCTAACATTTTTTGCTTAATTTTTTTGATGTTTTTAAGTTTGTCAAGTGCTTTTTCATTGCCTTGTTTTTTTAGTGTTACTTCAATTAGTTTCCATTCCAGTTTATTAATCTCTTTTTTTAGCAACTTTTTCTTGTCTTTGTCATGCTCACTAAAAAATTTCTTTTTCAGATTCCATATTTTTGCAAGCTTTTGTTTAAATCCTGGGGTTTTTATTTTTCCAATTCCCATTAAAGTTTTGCCATCATCTTCTAGTTTAGCTTGTAATTTTGATTTTTTATTTTCTGATTTCTTTATCTTTTTCATATCATCTTTTCCTTTGTTTAACTGATTTAAATGTAAGTGTTTATGTTTTTATAAGTTTTGTTTTTTTCTTTTCCATTTATATTAATATAATCACCCTCTTGTTTTTCATTTTAAATCACTAAACGGATTTTCATTCGGCCCATCTTCAATCATCTTATCTGCTAATTTTTTCAGTTCTGGAGATAAAGATGGATCTTTTTTTGCTCGTAGAATTAATATATCCATCTCGATCCAAGAAATTATGTCTGATATTGAATATAAGTCATTATCCTTCCAATTAGTGGCTTCACAAACTTCTCCTTTTGCAAAATGGACAATATAATTTAAGATCTGGTTACGAACATTTTTTAATAGGTTACAATAATCTTTATCGTTATACCTGTAATTTAAACTATAAAAAGACCAAATAAACAAATCTATTAGTTCTTCCCGGTTATATTTATATATCCCTCTTTTATCTTTTTTTAATATTTTAAAAGAGTTTGATTTTTTAAATTGTCCTCTTGAATCACGAAATACAATCCCTTTTTCTAATTGATTTATGTATTTATGTACTGGTGCGTTGTTGACTTTTTCAGTCATAGATTTGCCATATGCTTTTCGAAATATATCATCGTAAGTAGCATATCCATTCATTTCTACCAAGTTAACTATTGCAAGTAGAACAGTTCCTGCTCTTGAACTTGATAAAAATGCTTCTGTTAACTCAATTGATTTGTTTTCCCTATATTCTTCTTTATTAGACATGATTTCGTTCCTTAACCAAGTCAAATAGTCACCATTTTATAAATTTATTGGCTAGTTGCCAGTAACTATGGGGGATATAGTTAAATTTAAATAGGAGCCCCATTTTGAGAATGGAGAAAATAGAAAATGAACAAGAATAATTTTTTTGAATCACTTTTCACTTTTAAAGAAGAGCCGTCTAAAGAACCCAAAGAAGATTTTTTTACTGAGATAATCAAATTTATTCTTGAAAAAGACTTGGAATTAACTAAAAGGTATATAAAACACCTGTTTTCTAATTTATTTGATAATAAACAGATTTCATTTGTGGATACCCAAATAGGGGGAATGGGAAGATACGATCTAGTGATAGAGTTTACTACTGGCGAACGCATTGTTTTCGAACATAAAATTGAAGCTAAAGAGCATAATAATCAAATTTCAAGATATCTTAAAGATAAAGATAATTATGTAGTCTATATCACCCCCAGTTCCTTTGAAAAAATAGAACTGAAAAAGAAATATGGATTAGAAAATCGATTTAAAGTATTAACTTGGAATGATTTATTTGATGATTTTTTTAAAAAATACAACCCAGCGAGTGATATCTATAGTATTTATGATGAATTTATTGATTATTATAGAGAAATATTTGAACTTTTTGATTTTGAAAACTTTGATCTTGATAAAGTTGAAAGCGTATGGGTTGGAAATGCAACCATGTTAAAAGAGATGAACAAATTTTTAAAATCGCTAATCAAAGAAAATAAAGACTCTTCTTTTGATTGTTATTTGAACAATTATTATTTGAGAAAATCAAGAGACAACTATGATATTGTAGCAGTTTTTGATTATTTTGAAGAAGGGAAAAATAGAAGTCCTTTTGTAAATTTTGAGCTGTATCTCAAGAGGTTTAAGGAATATGATCAATTATATGTAGATAATAATTTTATTATAGATAAAGATCATATTTCATATACATTTCCAATGATAAATCATATTGAAGAGTATAAATTGTTTAAAAAATCAGTGAAAACAATACTCGCTCTTAAAAACTATCACAGATATAGTGATTCAATCAATATTAATACAGAACCAAAATTCAATCTTGATTTTAATGAATTAAAAAAAGGTTTTGACCTATTTGAAAATATAAAAACTCTTAATAGTAAATTAAGATACGAACTATCAAGCGATTTAAATCTTCAATTTGAAGAATATTCCGCAGATTTTAATGAATTTTCTTTTTTCTTTAAACATAAGAACAAAGAAATACCCTTGGGGATGAGACTATTAAAAAATAGAATTCAATTGTTTATACAAAAGGATATAAATAGAGGAGATTTTGCTTCTGCTAGATTAACGGAGTTATTATCTGATAAGAAAGACCAATATAAAATTATTAAGAATTGGTTCAAAGAAAAAATAACTAAACTTTTAAACTAACTAGTTGAATAATTCAGGAAAAGAGGGCTAGTGTGTATTTTTACCATAATAAAATTTATCCGGCGGAGAACTGAATTATATCCATAGGCATCCATTTTGCAGCATAGAAGTCTTTTTATTAAAGAAATTAAAATTTAATATAGACAAAATGAAGAGTTCTATTATCAATAAAGTTATATATCAGTATTATATTTAATATCAAAACATGACAACTACATTTTATTCAGAACAAGAACTTGAAACTATTACAGCCCAATTGCTGGGCAAGGTTTTAGATGCAGATAATGTTGTTGAAGTCTTGAAAGGAATCAAGCAGAAATATCTTTCTGAACATGATTTTAAACTCAAAGCATCATTGGATCCCGTAAATCAGAGTTTATCTTCCAACCTTATTTCCTATTGTACTGAAGTAGAAAGACCGTTAGGACAAAGGTTATTTGAGGTACACAATAAAATTGAAATAGGTGATGATACCGTAAATTTTTCAGAAACTCTTAAACTGAATTTACAATCTCTGTTGTTTGCGCGGGAATTTGGCCCGTATGTTAATGAGAGAGAGTATAGGACAAATTCTCCCCCAGTAAGAACACTTGCAAAAACACTTGCTAAAAGAGCAAGATTACCAAAAGACAATGAGTATCTACCTTGGCTGGCTGGTTGCATTGATGATGCCTTAAAATACGATCAATTAAAGCAAGGGAAGTATGCTTTCTTATTTATTCAGCTTAAAGAGAATTCTCAAGTAGGATATGAAGAACCGGGAGGACCATGGCCGTTGTCAGAAGAAATATTACATCCTCCAAAAACCGGGAACATTTTAATGACAATGTTTAATGATGTTAGGGACTCCAAAGGCATACGTGAATTTCATAGTTGGAGGTCACGTACTTATGATGCTACAAAACCAGACAAGCTAACACTCCTCGTTCATAATACAATTTATCGTTTTGCCATGCCAGAAATAGAGACAATAAAATAGGTCAAAAGATAATTGTTTAATAAAGTCAATCTTCTTCTTATTGTATAAATGGTGTCTGGAATGAGATTTTTTCTTCGCGTTAATTATAAATATTTTTTTCTTGCTTCTTATTATAAAAAGTAGCAACATACACGTAGTTAGGAACGTCACGCAGAGATTTATTAAATTGTAAATAAAGACTGCCTAACAGGACATAGTCACACCCATTACTTTTAGCTACTTGCAACGCCGTTTCCTTAGCAATATCATTAGCAAATTGTTCTGAAGAATTTAAGGATATCAGTTCTGTACCAGCATGCACCAGATCTTCTAAATTAATTAGTTCAACTTTCTTTTCTTTGTGCACCACTGTCTGCCCCTTTACCCTTAGAATCAATTCAGCCATGTTTTTTGGTTATATCAAAGGACATATATATCATTTTGCTTTGTTTATCTTAAAAATAATCTTTTTTTAATAAAAACTTATTTAAAGAAACATTTGAAATTCCTTCTTGATGGTTTTTAAAATCCCTTTACCACAGCTTGAGAAAGGAAGCAGATTGATTGATATGATCAGATTTTTGATAAATTTGGCTTTGGTTTAAATTATTTTCTTTTTTTGAAGGCGGGAAGGTAATATTCTGGCTAATGTCGTTCCTGTTACACTCTTCGTTGGTTTTTCGTTCCTCAACTTCTTTCCTGTGCACTTC
>JAHJDQ010000198.1 GCA_018812355.1 Nanobdellota archaeon
AAACAACACCAGTATCGATTTAGATTAACATTTAACAAAAAAATATCCATGGCATGGTGGTGTTTTTCTTTATAAAGTCAGTATCAGAATTTTCTATACTAGGATGGATTTATTGATGTTAACTGAATTCGGTACTATACAAATTTAATTCTAGTAGAGGTGATAGTAATGTGTCATGGTAAATGTATGGTTGTAAAGAAAATTGTTTTTGGTCTTCTTTTGTTGTTGAACGCCTTTTTGTGGCCGCAATGGTTAGGAGTTGATGGTTGGGTTACTTGGATTGCTTTGTTAATGGTTATCTTTGGAGCGATTATGGCTGTTTGTCCTAAATGTGGTTGTAAAGGTAAAGATGACAAATGTTGTGATGTGCCTAAAAAACCAGTAGCAAAAAAAAGAAAACGATAAATTTTATTTTTTATTTTTTTTCAGTTATTTTTATATAGTTGATTGTTTAAATTCTAATTACGCCAGTGTCGCTTAATCCGGTACTTCATCTGAAGCGGAAAATAGCGCCGGTCTCGAAATAGCTTATTATCGCTATCAAGCAAACCGGTGGCATCTGCCATTCTCGGTTCAAATCCGGGCACTGGCGTTTAATAATTAATGTAAAATTATCTTAGACTATCAATGAAAGTCATCCATTTACATAATTTATCAGAATCATCATCAAATGAAGATAAGGCTTCCTGAAGATATTTTTCGTCGAATTGATCCTCAAAATGTTCAAATACAGCTAGAGTATCAAAAACATCAGCGGTAAGTCGAATTGAAGCAATTTGTCTTGCAGCTTCTTGGGGAGTTAATGAATAACTAGTCTCTTCAAATTGTTCTTTTAATGAATTAATTCTTCCCTTCACTTCTTCTAAACCTGCTAAATGAGGTTTTGTTAAATTATAATTATCAATAAAAGTAGTACTTCTAATCGCTTTATGTGCAATTAAATCTTCATAAGCAATTACATTTAATCCGCATTCTCCGTATTCAAGATGTCGTGTATGTTCTACTTCACGTTCGAGGATATGTTTTCGATTTTCAAAATTATTTTTACTTCTTCTAGGTAACTGAACTAATAAACGATCTCCATCCCGCTCTAAAACTCCATCTATGGTTGATCTTTTCTTAGAAATACTAATATCATAGCCACGTTTTACTAATTCAGCAAAAGTTTCACGAACATAATCTCGAAAATCTTGAACTGATGTTTGTGCTGATGTAGTTAAATCTATATCACAAGTTTTTCGATGAAGATCTTCTGGTAAAGTAAATTGTAAACTAAGTCCTCCACCAATATAAGAATCAGATAATGGATTTTGGACAATTTGAATTAAAGCATCACGTACAATTCCACTTTTTATAGTATGGTAATTCCTAGTCATATTCAAATATGTGTGTTATTACCCTTTATAAATCTTTCCATGATTAACCACTTAGAAATAGTAACTTCAAACATCAACCATTTCAATCTCGATATTAAGGCCTTCAGGGATAGGTACTCGCATCACTAATCTTAGTGTTCTTTCATCTGCAGAAAGGTCAATCAAACGTTTATGGATACGCATTTCATAACGTTCCCAAGAAGCTTTACCTTCTCCATCTGGAGATTTTCTGGTGGTAACTTTGAGTTTTTTTGTTGGTAATGGAATCGGGCCACGCAACTCTACCCCAGTCTTATCAGCGATATCCTTAATATCAGTGCAAATTGTATTAATCTTATCAATATCAATACTTGCTAATTTTATTCTTGCTCTTTGGGCCATAGTATTACCGTACATAACAAATTTAATTTGTCATGCTTTCTGATTTTAATTATAAAAATAAAAAATAAATTTATAATACTTTCTTCACTAAATCCATACACATTCCAGCTGCTACAGTAGTACCGGAATCACGGATTGCGAAACGAGACATTTGCGGAATCTCGGCATTCTTTTCAATGACAACTGCTTGCACTGGTTTTAACCGAACAACAGCAGCATCACCATTCCTTAAAATGTCTTTGTTTTCCGTGATCTCTTCACCAGTAGCAGGGTTCATTTTCTTAACAATTTCAATAAACTGACAAGCAACTTGGGAAGTGTGGATATGAAATACTGGAGTATAACCAACTGTAACAACAGTAGGGTGATTCATAATCACAATTTGGGCTGTGAACTCAGTTACGACAGAAGGGACGTTATCAGCGTGTCCTAAAACGTCTCCTCGAGCAATATCTTTCTTGCCGACTCCTCTCACGTTAAAGCCAACGTTATCTCCAGGTCCGGCTTCTTTAACTTGTTCGTGGTGCATCTCAATACTTTTACATTCTCCACTAACGCCTTTACCTTCTCTTCCAGGAACGAAAATAACTTTATCGCCAACTTTCATGATACCTGTTTCAATTCTACCAACAGGAACAACACCAATTCCAGTAATGTTATAGACATCCTGAATTGGTAGTCTTAATGGTAAATCTGTTGGTTTTTCTGGAACTTCAAATTTATTAATCGCATCTAATAAAGTATCGCCTGTCCACCAAGCCATCTTCTCAGATTTCTTAGTAATATTTTCTCCTGGTAAAGAAGCAAGAGGAATAAATCTAATTTTATCCGCGAGCCAACCAGCTTGGGCAGCGTGTTTTTTAACTTCTTCGACAACTTCTTTAAATCTTGTTTCTGAATAATCGACTCCAGAAATATCCATCTTGTTAACAGCAACCATTAATTGACCCACTCCAAAAATCTTTGATAATCTTAAATGTTCAATTGTTTGGGCATTCACTCCATCATTTGCAGCAACAACTAAAACAGCACAGTCAGCTTGAGCAGCTCCTGTAATCATATTTTTAATAAAGTCCTTGTGGCCAGGGGCGTCAATAATTGTAAAGTAGTATTTTTCGGTATCAAATCTTTTATGGGCAAGATCAATTGTTACTCCACGTTCTTGCTCTTCTTTAAGATTGTCCATAACGAAAGCAAACTCGAATCCAGCTTTACCTAATTCTTTTGCTTTGTCTTTAAGTTTTCTCATCTTCTGTTCATCGATATTGCCAGAGTCGAATAGTAATCGTCCGACAGACGTAGACTTACCGTGATCAACGTGACCGATGAAGACTAAATTGATATGTTCTTTTGCTTTTGCCATTGTGTTTTTTTTCCTCCTATTTAACTATAAATTATTAGTTAATGCTTTTTTGAGTGTTTTGTTTATAAAGATTTCGTTTTAGAATTGATTTTTTAGTTTGTGTAAGGTCAATGGATTTGACCCCCCTTTTAATCCGTGAGGATTAACTGGGGTGTATGAAACTGAAAAACAAATTAATTATTAATCATTTAAGGAAATTTTACTTCAAGAACAATTGGAGTCATTCTGAAGTCCAAGC
>JAHJDQ010000213.1 GCA_018812355.1 Nanobdellota archaeon
GGCCGCGATCTGCCCGCAGCGCGAGCAGGGCCACTCTGAGTAGTCCTGCGCGAGCGCCGTTGCCGGCGCGAACACGAAGACGGCCATGATGGCCGCCATCAGCTGATGTCTCATGGCAGTCTCCTTCCCGCTCTCGCGGGGGTGGGGGGTGGTGGTGGATGCGGACTTGCGCGCCTCTCGGCGCGCGGTGATCTTCTTCATGTCTTCCTCCGGGCGCGCGGGCCCAGTTACTGGGGGCTCGCGCCCTGTGGCTGTCCACGGGCTGAGGCCCGGGGAGCTTCACAAAAAGGGGGAAACCATTTCCTTCCTCTCTGTGTCACAAACCATCACCGAGTAAACGAGCGGCTCAGTAACAATTCGTGACACAGAGATTCAAAAATTTTTGGGTATATAACGTAGATATTCAGACATTCGCAAGACGCCCGTATTCGGTAAAATTTCAGGCGCAAAAAGTCGCCCATAAGTATTGCCGAATCAGGCTTTCTTATAAGGAATTCTGAACGTTCCCTTGCTGTTAATGATCAGCATCCCGCCTTAACGGAACGCGATATCCTACAAAGGTAGGAGCGGTAGAATATCACAAAAAAAGAGATAAGTCAAGGAATTTAAAATGCGCCGCGTCTCCGAAGCCGTTAATATATAAACGACAAATAAGCGACATTTTAAACGACACTCTATGTCCGGACATGTTAAAACAAAAGATGAGCTCCTGAAGCTGCTGCTTGCCAACAGGAGTGATATTGAAAAATTCGGCACAAGAAGGCTGGGGCTATTTGGCTCCTTCGCGCGGGACGAACAGAAAAAAACAAGCGATGTGGATTTTCTGGTTGAATTCAGAGAAGGTCAGAAGAATTATGATAATTTTATAGGCCTGGCATCCCTTCTTGAGAGCTTGTTGAACAGGAAGGTGGAACTTCTGACCAAAGAATCACTCAGCGCGTATATCGGCCCTAATATTCTTAAAGAAGCTGAATATGTTATCGACTCCGAATGAGTACCTGCGTCACATTCTGGATGAAATTGAAGAAAAAACTCAGTTCGATAACTGAATAAGCGACATTTTAAACGGCGCGTTGGTTTTGCAACTCACTTATCACATGTTTCGCTTGACTAAAAATATACAAACTACTATACTTTGTATATATTTAAAATAAGATGTAAACAAACCATGCGAAACATTGAAATTGGCAAATACAGGATTCAGTCAGGTGGTTTTAAAGCTTTTGTACCCAGTCCTTTTCCGCCAAAGGACGGCTTTGATTTTTCATCGGGAATACTGAAGAAGAACAATGAGGCTACCCGGTTGCTCGGTAAGCTGGATGGAGCGACAAAATTACTTCCAGATGCAGATTTCTTTCTGTTGATGTATCTGCGTAAAGACGCGGCTTCTTCGAGTCAGATCGAGGGAACGAGGGCTACCATGATTGACGCAATAACAGCGGAAGGCAAAATTGACGCAAAAGTCCCGGAAGATGTGGATGATATTCTGCACTACATCAAGGCGCTGAACTATGGAATTAGAAGAATACAGAAAGAAAATTTCCCGATGAGTTTGCGGTTTGTCCGTGAGCTGCATCAGCAGCTTATGCAAAAAGCACGGGTGACGCATTTTTCCGATCCTGGTGAATTCCGCAAAACCCAGAACTGGATTGGCGGAACGCGGCCGGATAACGCGGGCTTTGTCCCGCCGCCGGTGGAAGCTATGCATCACGCGCTCAATGATCTGGAAAGATTTATTCATGTGGAAGATGAGGTGCCGACAGTCATAAAGGCAGGCTTGATACACGCGCAATTCGAAACAATTCATCCGTTTCTGGATGGGAATGGCAGAACGGGAAGAATGCTGATTACTTTCTATCTCTGGAAAGAAGCTTATTTAGATAAACCCGTATTATTTCTGTCCTCATTTTTCAAAAAACACCAAAAATTGTATTACGAAAAACTGTTGGGCTATCACAACGGTTACGTTTCGGATTGGATTGATTTTTTCCTGGACGGGGTTATTAAAATCGCGGATGAAGCTATAAGCACTGTCGGCAAAATCGCTATTTTGAGGGAAAAGGACATTCTAAGAATCCAGACCCTTGGCAAACGGGCCTCAGAAAGCGCTACACTGATTTTGCCAAAACTGTATGTCCAGCCAATCGTAAACGTGAACATGATTCAGAAATGGACTGGTTTTACACGTGCCGGCGCGCAAACGGTAATTAACAGATTTATCGAAATGGGAATCCTGACTAAAAAAGATAAGAGTAAGAAGTACGGTCAGTCTTATATGTACAAAAACTACATTGACATTTACTCATAAATCGCGTGCATGCCTATACTGACCAGCGGAATCATGTCATTATCCATCACAAAAAAAGCGTGAGCGGCCTCCCAACACGATCCACAGGGGAATCGTGCCGGGAGAGCCGCTTGAACGCATCGGTTTTGCAACCCTGCCCCCTTTCGGGGGCAACCTTTAGCTGAAGAGGCCTCCGTCCCCGCTCGGGGGAGGAGACTCCTCCACCTCATCGTCGCTCACCGTCATGGTGGCGCTGGCGGGTGGCTCGGCCGCGGGGGTGTATGCCGAAGGCATGTCACCCTCGTCACCCAGGTCACCCCCGAAGAGGTCTATGCCCGCGCTGGACGGTTGGAGCGTCTCCCGGAAGGGAGACCTCCGCTCGGCACTGGGGGCGGGAGGTGCCGGTGGTACGGGCGACGCGGGAGGTGCCGGTGGCCGGAAGGAATTCCGCGGCTCCATCTGTTGCTGGATCTCGACCAGCTTGGCCGAGAGCCTTTCGAAGCTGGAAAGCTCCCCGCGGAGCTCCTGCATACGCGCCTCGCGGCTGGTGCAGGCCTCGCCGGCATGGAACTCCTCCAGGGCCGCAGTGGCCCTCCGGAGCTTCTCTTCGGCCGCCCTGATAGCGGCCTTCTGCCCCTCCAGCACGGTCGGCCTGCGCTCGGCGTAGGCCATCTTGGCCGCCCACATCTCGGTGAGCGACTTCAGGCCCATGGCCGCCACGTGGCGGTTGGCCTCGACCTCGAGCTGCGACTCGGTGGGGTCATCCACCAGCCGCTTGCCAACCTTGTTCGCAAGCTCCGCCTCGGCTTCCGCCTTGGCAGTCTCGAGCGGCTCCAGATGCTCACGGAGCCAGGACTCGAGCTTCGCGGCCTCCACGTCGAAAGGCTTCCGCAGTCTCGCGACCACGGTCACCTCGAGCTGACGTAGGAACTGCTCGATAGCTCGAACAGCCAGTACGGCTCGGGCGCTCCGACCCTCGACGTTCTGGAATTCCTGACGGAACTCCTCGACGAACGCCTCGATGTCGAAGTCATCATCATCGATGACGGCCGTGGGCGCGGGCTCGCGAACGACCGTGACGGGGTCACGAACGACCGTGGGCGCGCTGGTGGGATAGGAGGCGGGAGCCGGTGCCGGCATGTTGACCAGTGCCTGGCTGACCGCTGCAGAGATCTTGCTGTCGATTGTATCGTTGGTGACGATGCGCTCGACACCCTCGATTTTCTTCAGCAGAGTCGCCATCTGGCTAACCAGATTGGCCACCGATCTGTCGAC
>JAHJDQ010000199.1 GCA_018812355.1 Nanobdellota archaeon
ACTACCATTAATCCTAAGCCTGTGCCTTTATCTTCTTTCGTAGTAAAAAAACGATCAAAAACTAATGCTTGTAAAGGCTCAGGTATTCCTTCCCCAGTATATTCAACATCAATTACACAATAATCTCCCACTGGTATGATGCCGTAGGGGTGTTTTTTTTCTTCTTTTACCTTCTCTGTTCTTGTGGAAATGATTATTTGTCCTTGTTGGCCAATAGCATAAATAGCATTTCCTACAATGTTGTCAAGAGCACGATAGAGAAGGTCTCTATCTCCTTGAACAAAACCCCTTCCATTGTTTTGAAAAGTGGCTTGGCTATTAACTCTTTTAGGGACAGGGCTATCCCTATACTCTTCCATTATGGTTTCAATATTTAGGGGAACCGGTTTATACTTGTGGTGACCTCTAGCAATTTCCACAATTTCTCTACCACATGCTCCGGATTTTATAGTAGCTTGTTCTGCTATTTTTAAAAATTTAATCACTTGTTGCAAAATTTGATTTGGTGTTTTTCTTTGTGCTTCTTCTAATTTATTTACGCTTAATTCGAGGTAGCCAATTACGCCACTTAGCAAGTTATTGATATCATGGCCAGCTCCTCCAACTCCAAATAATCGATCATAAATTCCTAAGATTGGGTTAAGGGATTCTGAAGATAATTGAGCTAATTCAGAAACACTTTCTTCTTTGGCATTAGGGAAAGCTTTCCTTAATTGATCTTCAAGTTTCATATCATAAAAAATTTCTTGAAAACTATATAAATCTTTCTTACTAAAGAGTAATTACTCACTAACTTTCATTCCTCTGCTCTTACTCTCTTCCCAGCCGGCCGAAGTTATTTGAATAAATTCGGCATTCTGTTGCATTTCAAGAATATTTTGAGCACCACAATAACTGATTCCAGATTGTAAGCCTTTAACCAGACCATTAATAATATCATAAACTGGACCTTTATAATCAACTAAATTAGAAACTCCTTCTACAAATGTATCTAAACGTTCTTTAATTTTTTCTCCAGTAGCGAGTTCTTTTCTTAAATGGCCAGATTCATAAGAAGCAGATCCATGATACTTTTTATACCGTTTACCATCTTTGATTAAAATCATGCCGGGAGTTTCATCTGTTCCGGCGAATAAACTGCCAGAATAAATCGTGGAGGCACCGGCAGCAATCGCTTTACAAATATCTCCAGAATGTTTTAAACCACCGTCAGCAGTTACGGGAACATTATATTGTTTGGCGATACTAATTACCTCCATTAAAGCAGTAAATTGTGGTACTCCTGAACCAGCGACTATTCTCGTCGTACAAACTGCACTTGGTCCGATACCTACTTTTAATCCATCAGCGCCAGCTTGAATTAAATCTTGAGCAGCTTCTGCAGTAGCAATATTCCCAACCATGATATCAATCTTAAAATTAGCTTTTAATTCTTTGAGTCTTTGCAGGGCTAAATCAGAATGGGCATGAGCAAGGTCTAACACTAAAACATCCACTCCTGCTGCAATCAAGGCTTTGGCTTTCTCTAAAGTATCTTTTACCCCGACAGCAGCTCCGACTAATAATCTACCTTTAGGATCACGAGCAGCATGTGGCCAATTCTCAATCCGGTTAATATCTTTAGTGGTAATCAATCCCTTAACTTTACCATCTTTAATGAGAGGTAATTTTTCAAGGCGATGTTGGTGTAGGATTTTTTTTGCGTCTTCAAGAGAAATTCCAAATTCAGCAGTAATTAACTTATCTTTAGGTGTCATTACTTCTTGGATTTGTTTTTCTTGATTTTCTTCAAATAAATAGTCTCGAGAAGTAAAAATTCCCATCAATTCTTCATTTTTTTGAACTAATAAACTGGTTACACTTTCGGTTTTCATTAACTGAACTGCTTCTTTAATTGTAATGTGTGATGGCACGGAATAAGGATCTTCAATAATAAAACTAGTACTTCTTTTTACTCTTTTTACTTCATATACTTGTTCTTGGATACTGCTAAACTGATGGATTATCCCTAAACCGCCTTCTCTGGCCATAGCAATAGCCATCTTATGTTCAGTTACAGTGGCCATATTTGAACTGACTAAAGGAATGTTTAATTTGATGTTTTTGGTGAAGAATGTTTTAGTATCGGCTTCACTTCTGGAGTTGAGGGGAGTTTTTTTTGGTACTAATAAGACATCATTATATGTTAAGCCGAGTTTCATGATTTCTATTGATTTGATAATGTTTAAAAGAATTGTGGGGATGGAAAAGGTAATTTATAAGAAAATTATATAAAGATGAGAAACTTAAAGATTGTTTATAATGAACAAAAAAGGGCAAATTAATTATCTTTTATGGATGATTTTGATTATTTTAGTTGTTCTCATTATTTGGCTAATTATGCGAAGAGTTGGTGGTTAAAATAGCTAAACAAACATTATTTAATGAAAACATGCAGAAAGTAGCAATAGTATTCTTGGTTCTGTTTGGTTTGTATCTTTTTGTTCAAATAATCAGAAAAATGTTGGGTGGTTCTTGGACTACTGAGGAAATTATTTTGGGTTTATTAATTTTTAATTTAGGATGCATTTTTACTGTTGGAATAATGGTCGCACAATTAAAGTCTGATCATAACCATCTTAAAGGTCAGTTTAAAAGTTTGGCTAAAGATTTTAAATTGTTTGTTAAAAAATAGTTGGGATATGAAGAATGTCAAAAACATCAATGCCAACCGTGATTAATTCGAGAAGGAAAAAGCAAATAGAAGATTTTTTCGATAAAGAACGTTCAGTAATGCATAATTATTATGATTTATTAGAAAGAAAATTATCTTCAAAGCAACTTAAAATTGAAATGGAGAGACTCATTAAAGTTGATCCTGATTTTTATGATTCTTATATCATTTTGGCGGACATTTTAAAGCATCAAGGAAAAATAAAAGAAGCTCGTAAGTTTTTAAAAACAGCTTATGAAAGAGCACTTAAGAGGATTGTTGATGAAAGTGGAAATTTTCCTAAAAAGATTGAGTGGGGTTGGTTGGAAAATCGCCACTTGGTGAGAGCAGTTGAAAGTTGGGGGTTTGAACTATGGGAGCAAAATAAAACTGAAGAAGCATTAGGTATTTTTAGAAGATTACTTAAATCAAACCCAAATGATAATATTGGGGCTCGTCATAATATTTTAGCGATTCTTCTTGGCTTAAATCCCAATTATGAGAGAAAATTTGAAGTCAAAGATGTGCCAGGATGTCTAAACGGATACAAACTTAGTCAATGGTTTACTGAACATAGTAAAGATTTCATGGATGAATTTAGTTGGTGGTTCAAAAAGGTAAAACATCCCCATCACAAGCTAATTAAACCACCACAAAAATGAAAAAATATCCCTTAAACCAGTTAAAAAATTGGTATTTTGGCAATCATTGCACTAGAAAATGTTTTGATAAAGATAACAGATTACGAGATTGTTATGACAAATTACAGTTATTTGTTGAAAAAAATCCTGCTGTTAGGATGACACATCGCAATTTTCTTGATTTATTTAATGATCATCTTAATGTATGTAAGTTAGATAGTAGTTTTAAACGAAGAAGTATTGGTTGGAAGTTATTTGAACGTTTGAGTAATACACCTAACTACGATAGTGATAAAATTATTGTTGTGAACGGAAAGATAGAGATGGTTGGTGATAAATTGGGGGAGCCAAAATATTGTCCTATCTGTAAAGCGTTAGGAATACATTGAATCACCACAAATTATTAAAATAACCGCTTCTCTGAACCTAATTATGACTTTATTCACCACTAAATATGCTCCTAAGAATAGTAGTCAAGTCTTTGGGCAGGAGAAAGCAGTTGCTGAGTTGAAAGATTATCTTACTAATTATAAAAATAAGAAACAAAGAGCCGCTTTATTGTACGGGCCGATCGGAAATGGTAAGACTTCATCGGTTTATGCTTTAGCTCAGGAATTAAAATATGACTTACTAGAAATTAATTCTTCTGATTTAAGAAAAGCAGAAAATATTAAAATATTTTTAGATAATGCCTTAGGACAGCAGTCATTATTTTTTACTCCAAAACTAATCCTAATTGACGAAGTCGATAATATTTCTGGAAGAAGTGATCGAGGTTGTATTCCTGCTTTACTGAAAGCGATTGAAAGGAGTACCTTTCCAGTGATTCTGACGGCGAATGATCCTTATGATCAGAAGATGAAAGCGTTAATTAAAAAATGTCAAATGATTGAGTATGAAAAACTTGATTATAAGACTGTTAGTCATGTCTTGCAATGGGTAAGTGAACAAGAAGGTTTAGATTGTGAGATTAAGGCAATTAATTCTTTAGCGCGGCAAGTTGATGGTGATTTAAGAGGGGCGTTAATTGATTTACAATCTTGTTCAGCAAAAGGCAGTTTTGTTTTTGATGATGTTACTAAATTGTCTGATCGCAAGAGAACAGAGTCAATTTTAAAAGCGTTGTCTGTAGTCTTTAAATCTTCTACTGTTGATAATGCTTTACGAGCTCTTGATGATGTCGATCTTGATGTCAGAGAAGTTTTTTTATGGATGGATGAAAATCTACCTCGGGAGTATGCTGTCAAAGATTTGGCTAAAGCATATGAACATTTAGCGCGAGCAGATGTTTTTTATGGAAGGATTAAAAGGCAGCAACACTGGCGTTTTTTAGTGTACATTTATAATCTGTTAACGGCAGGAGTATCGTCAGCAAAAACTGATAAAAATCCTCTTTTTATTCCTTACAAACGGACAATGAGATTGTTAAAGATTTGGCAAGCGAACATGAAGTATGCCAAGAGGAAAGAAATTGCTAGTAAATTAGCAGCAAAAACTCATACTTCTAAAAGAGTGGCGATGGAGCAGATTCCTTATTTTCAAGCGATGTTTCGGAAAGAAGTTAATCCTGATTTAGTTCACGAATTAGATTTAACTGATGAGGAAGTGGAGTGGTTAAGGAAGTAGGTTTGTAATTGTTTTTATTGTTTTTAAAATATATTCTCGATGTTTTTCATAGAAAGAAAGTGGGATCCCATCTCCATAATAGTTTAATCTGTTCCGATAATATGACATTTTCCCGATCAGATGAGCCATCCCCTCTAAATGAGGATTTTTCCTGTAGAAATATGTGATCAGACATTGATGATTTTTTGACCTGAATCCGTTTGCTAGCATATAAGCAACTAAATACTCTTTTATCACTTCGTAATATCCTTCGACAACAAAAGAGACGGTCTCTTCATCAACCTTTAGATTATCAATTATTTTCTTTCTCTGTTTGGCCCGTTTAACAATCGACTTGATCCTATACTCGTCCGCTTCTGCTTTTCTTATGAATTTCTCTTCACATAATTCCCAATCAATCATATTAACCTCAAATATCCCGATAGTTTTATTCCATTAATAACATTCTGGCGCAACTCGTCTGGAAGATCATTTATGCTTTTATGTATGTGCAGATCTATCTTATGTTTAATTTTCTTTTCATAATTATCTAACTTCAATTCTTTTTCATGGTGTGTCTCAACATAGATGTCAAGATCACTCTCTTCTTCTGACTCTCCTTTTCTAAAACTACCAAATAGTATTATACAATCAGTTTTCAATTGCTCATCTAAAAATTCAATCACTCCTGATTCAACAATCTTTTCAATAAAGTAATTTACTTTTTTTGTTTTGAAGAGTAAAGAAGTGCTAGCTTGATTATCTTTTGTTACTAAGTTTTTCTTTTTTAGAGCGAGAAGATACTTCTGCACAGTTGATTTTGGGATCTTTGTTTTCTTAGCGATCTTTCTAACAGTAAAGCTTTCTCGAGGATATTCATAGAACAATTCTAGTATCTTGTCCGGTTTTTCGGTCTTAAGTCCCATTTTATGTACTTAAGTCCAATAATTGGGACAGTTTATTTAAATGTTTTGGTAGGTTAAGGAAGT
>JAHJDQ010000200.1 GCA_018812355.1 Nanobdellota archaeon
ATAATGATGAGTGGGATATAATTGAAGTTAAAAGTTCTTCAAAAGTTGATAAAAAGAAGCATTATCCAGATTTAGCTTTTCAAAGATACGTTTATGAAAAAGCAGGAATGAAAATTAGAAAATGTTTTTTAATGCACTTAAACAACGAATTCGTAAGAGATGGAGAAATAGATGTTCAAAAATTGTTTACAACAGAAGATTTGACACAGGAAATTGAAAAAGCATTAGCAGAAGTTCCTACAAATATTGAATTTTTATGGGATATTGTTAAATCTCCTAATTTTCCAAACACTGCGGAGAAGAATTATTGCACGATTCCTAAAAAATGTTTAGTGAAAGAAGAATGCTGGGGATTCTTGCCTGAGAATCATGTGTTTCATCTTTATAATAGTAGGAAAATAATTAGTTTGTTTGAGCAAGGTATTCATGCCCTTACGGATGTTCCGGAAGAGTCTTTATCTAATGCACAGCAAGTAATACAATTGAAATGTGAAAAAACTGGTAAAGAACATATTGATAAAGATAGAATAAAAGAGTTTTTGGAAACTATTAAAGAACCAGAATGTCATCTTGATTTTGAGACTTGTGCTTTTGCTGTGCCTGAGTTTGATGGTACAAGGCCTTATCAGAGATTACCGTTTCAATTTTCTCTGCATGTTGTTCCAGGAAAGCATTTTGAATATTTACATGATGGTAATGATGATCCCAGACCTGCATTTTTATCTACTTTAAAGGAAATGTTACCTGCTTTTGGAAGTGTTATTGTTTACTCACAAGGTTTTGAAGGTTCTGTGTTACGCGAGTTGGCAAGAGATTTTCCTGATTATAAAGAATGGGTTGATTCAGTTCTTTTACGAATAGTTGATTTGAGAGTTCCATTCAGCAAATTTTGGTATTATAATCCAAAACAAAAAGGTTCAGCTTCAATAAAGAAAGTTTTGCCAACAGTTACAGGCAAAGGATATGAAGGATTAGATATTGCAGATGGGGAATGTGCTTCAATAGCTTATTTAGACATGAATTTTGGTGAAATGAGTAATGAGATGAAGAAGAAAACGAGAGAAGATTTGCTTAAATATTGTGGGCTGGATACAGAAGGGATGGTTTGGATTGTTGAGGAGTTAAATCACTTAATGTGTGACAAATAAATAGGTTTGCATTTATTTGCAGGATTTAAACGAAAGATTTATAAATCAGCACATATTTTCACATATAATTACTTGTAGAGGTGGTATGAATGCCAAAAAAAAATATAACTTTGTCAGTTGAATTAAACACACATGAAAACTACACCAAATTTTGTAAAAAGAGAGGATTAGTGCTTTCCAGACAATTTGAATTAATGATGGAAAAACAAATGGAGGAAGAGGCCGAAAAAAATGAATGAATTTACCCAATTAATCAAGAATGCAAAAGAACAATATAACAAAGTAATTATTGTTAATGAAGAAAACTCCGAGAAGTATAAATCTTATTGTAAAGAACATAATATTCCTATCCACAATCTTTCAGTTAAAATTGCTGAACTTCTAAAAAATGTACCTGACGAAGAAAGGGATCAAGAAACAGCAGATAAATTGAGAGAATGGTTTTATCAAATAGATGATGAAGTAATCGCTTTTGATAACTTAGATTATTTATTTAGTGATGAGGTTGGTAAAATTAACCCCATTCAATTTTTTAATTATAAAACTAGAAAAAAAGGAGCAGTAGTGATATTATTCATTAGAGCTAAAAGAAGGAATAATCTTTTGATTTATTCGGAAGAAGGTAAACCTGATTATATGGAATTAGATATTTCAAGTAATGAAGGATTTGTAGAAGGGTGGCAACAATGAAAGTTAATGAATTAATCAATTTTGAAGAAATTCAAGATGTTATAGAAATAGGGGCAATACAAAACGAAGAAGATTTAGTAGAAAAATTTGTTATATCACAAACACTTCAAGAAGAAATAATTGAACTAATTGATGTATTAAGTTCTCAAAAGCATAAATCAGCAAATATCATAGGGAATTATGGTACTGGAAAATCACACTTATTAGCATTTTTATCATTGGTATTATCAAAACCGGAATTGATAAATCTAATCCAAAATAAAAAAGTAAAAGAAAAATTAGAGAACCTGAAAAGAGAATTCTTTATTATAAAATATGAATTGAATGCAACCCAGAAAACACCACTAGCCAGAATATTCTTTTATAGAGTCCGTAAACAGCTTAAAGATGTTTATAATATAGATATAAGAGATATCGATCCTGAAAAAGAGGATAAAAACATTAAAGAATTAATCCAAGAGATTATGGATGTAATAAAAAAGAAGAATCCTAAAAAAGGATTACTTGTTGTTTTTGACGAATTTTCTGATTTCTTAAGACAAAAGAAAAGAGAAGATATGAATTATGATATCCAAACATATAGGCAATTGGGTGAATGTTCTAACACTTTAGATTTTATGTTTATTGTTTCTATGCAACAGAATATTTTTCAAGATCCAAAATATGTAGATCAATCATCTGAAATTGGAAGAGCCCAACAGAGATATCTTCCAATATACATAACAAATGAAAATGTAGAAGAGATGATATCTAAGAGAATTGTTAATAAAAATTCTAATCAAAAAACAGAATTATCAAAAGAATTTTCAAAAATTGCACATTATTTTAGTAATCTTTCAACAGATGAGAATAAATATATCAACATATATCCTATTCACCCATATGTTATTGATGTATTCTCTAAATTACCTTTTTATGAAAAAAGGGGAATAATTCAATTTCTTAGTAAAGAGATTAAAAGGATTCTCAAAGAAGAATTTCCAGTGTTTATAACTTACGATAAGATTTATGACGATATGGAAAAGGTCTCTACTATAAAGAATAATCCTGAAGTTAGTCCAATCTGTAATGCTGTTGATACATTAAAAGCAAAAATAGATCTTCTTGATTCAAAATTAAGACCTACAGCATTAAAATTGATTAAAGCTCTTGCTATGTTAAACTTAATTAATGCAAGTAATAAAAATGGAGCAACTGCTCAGGAACTTGCAAATACATTATTTATTATTCCATCAAGCAAGATTCTAAATCCTGTTGATGATATCGAGCGGATTCTGGAGAATTTAAGAAAAGTTTCCGATGGTCAACTAATAAGTAAGAGCGATGAAGGAGTTTACTATTTAGATTTACAGAAAACACAAGACTATGATGTAATAATACAAAATAAAGTAGCTAACATGAACGATTTGAAATATGTTAATGAAAAATTTGTAGAGAACTTTTTACTTAAAGAATTAGATCTTGATATTGAATATAACTCTGAGAATTTGGCATATTTTGAAACAAGTAAAAAATATGTTCTAAATGATTCTGCTTATTGGGAAGACCGGAAATCTTTTAAGAAAGGTTATTTGATTATTGATGTTGGATATGATCTTAAAATTGATTCTGGCGAAGATTATTCTATAACCATATTAGGCTATGGTCAAAAAGAAAATAAAATTAATTCGAAGAATAACATACTCATAAAAATTCCGTATTCAGATACATTTGTTGAGAGTATAAAAAAACTTGCCGCTATTGAAGAGTTTATTCGAACAAAAGCATATGTTTCAATAATGGGGAATAAAAAACGTTCTGTTATAGATAATGAACTTAGACCTGCATTGACTAAAGCGTTGTTTGAAGCAAAAATTTCGTATCAAGGAAAGGATTACAAAGCTGAAGAGGATTTAGGAATAGGGACAGAAGTAACGGCAGAGATATTTAGGCAAATAAAACAAAACTTGCTAAATGAAGAATTTACGAAGACATATCCAAAATACCCAAAGTTAAAATCTAGAATTTCTGCAGAAAATATTAAAGGAACTGTTGAATCAATTTTTAGAGATATATCTTCAAAACAGGGAATTGCTGAAAATCTTTTGAATCAATCAGTGAACATATTGTTGCCATTGGGTTTATACAAAGACAATAGGTTAGATTTGTCTGAAAGTGAATACGCGAAAGTAATACTAGACAAACTTGAGGACAGCAGTAAAAATGTTTCAATCCAGGACGTTTTAAAAGATTTGATTAAAATACCATATGGATTACAAAAAGAATTAGTTTATTTAGTTCTTGCAGTATTATTAAGAAATGGAGATATTATCTTAAGTTCAAAAAGAGGTCAAGTTTATTCTGCCTCGGATTTTAACACATTATTTAGTAATGGGTTGAAAGCATTTGATGAATTGTCTTATCTTAAAAAAGAAGAGGATATGAATGTTTCAAAAGTTCAAGTTCTATTTGAAGCTATATCTGAAGATGGTAGTTTACTACAAACCCATAAAGATAGACCAGAAGCCTACAGAAAATACATGGATAAAATAGATCGTATTGAAAAAGAGATGAGGGAAATTGGAGAAGATTTTGAAAGGTTAAAACAATCAATTCCTATAGGAATACCTGTCGAAGAATTGAATGACAAAATTGAAGAAATAAGAAAAGTTGATTTTTCAAAACTCAAGATCAAATCGATTGTTGAATTTAAAAAGTTGGATGATACTCCTGAACGAATTAAAAAAATCAAGGAAGGTTATGGATCTATACAGAAATTAAAAGATTTTTTCCAGGATTATTTTGAGTATATCCAATCAGGAATAAATTACATGAAACACGTTCTTGAACATAGTGGATCTGATTTCTTTAAACCAAGTGAGATTAAGCAATTACAGACAATATATGATGATTCAAAAGAAATTATTAGTAATTTTAAAAAGCTGTTAAAGAATGATGAAAGGAAGCCAATAAAAGGAAAAATTGAGTCGTTTAAAGACAAATGGAAGAAAATATATTATGATATACATGAACATTATGTTGGTAAGAAAGTAGATTGGAAAACATTAGAGGATGTTGAAAATTCTGACAATGTTAAAAAATTAAAATTACTGCAAAATATTAAATGTGTAAATAAATCTAGATTGACAGATAATTTGCTTAAAATAACTGAATTGAAAACAATTAAGTGCATGGATTTTAATGTAGATGAATTAAAAAATACACCTATTTGTCCTCATTGTAGTTTTCCAAACATAAGCAAGGATATTCTGAATATTAATTCAAAGATATCTTCATTAGAATCAGAATTTGAAAATATCTTACAAACCTGGGAGTCAGATATCTTCTCAGAGGTTCAAAATAATAAAGAAAAATCTGAGAATTTGGATCATGCTGAAAAGAGGATTATCCAAGGAATTGTTTCGCAAGGATATCTAGATAAAGAAGTTACTGATGAGATTATCACTGCAATAAATAATTTATTACAAGATTTAGAGATTAAAGAGATTGATTTACAAGAGATTTATACAAAAATCACAGAAGAAAGCGATGTTTTGAAGGTAGATGATTTCAAAGAAAAAATTGATGCCTATATTGATGAATTGTTAGGTTCTGGTAATAGCGATAATGTTCGGTTGAAGATTAAGAAAGGTAATAATCATGGAAAATAAGTGGAAAACCAATTTAATAGGGATTTATTTGTTTATTATTCTATTAATTTTGATAGTAATACCTATTCTTGTTTTCAAAATTAAATTTCAATCAGCAATAATTAAATCTTTAATTTATGTGGCTTGTGCAGGCGGATTAGGTGGAACACTATATTCCATAAGAGGTTTTTATCAAAATTTAGGAGAAAAAAGATTTGAATTCAATTGGACCTGGTGGTACATATTCAGACCATTCATAAGTATTGTAATTGGAGTTATTTCATACTTTTTAATCTTTGGTGGTTTGTTAAGTGTTGGAAATATTTCTGATGTTAATTATGAAAAAAGTATAATGTTTTACTCTGCAATATCTTTTCTTGCAGGGTTCTCATTCACACAATTCTCAAATAAATTAGAAGAATTATCAAAAACTCTATTTGCTAAAAAGCAAGAGGATAAAAAATGACGTTAAATGTCCACATAGTAAATGTTGGTCAAGGAAATATGATATTATTACACTTTCCAGATAATAAAGTAATTTGCTATGATTGTAACATAACTGAAGACAATGAACAAGAAGTGTTTTCATATTTAAAAAAAGTAATGCCAAAAAAAGGGATTGATATATTTATCAATTCTCACAGAGATTCAGATCACATGAGGGGGATTGAAAAGTTACATGAAGAATATCCAATTTCATCAATATGGGATTCAGGAATAAGTGCAAATACAGAAGCACCTGAATATCAAACTTACATGAGATTAAAACGTGATATTCCATCCCATGAGATTACTCCAAACCAAGTATGGACACATAATAATTCTTTGAAAATATTAAATGGTAAAAGAGATAATGATGATCCAAATTCACAAAGTATAGTCTTACATGTAGATTACGAAGGATCTTCAATACTTTTACCTGGAGACACTGATGCTCCTGTATGGAAAGATTTTATAATGAAAGAATCAGGAAATAACATTAAAAGTTGTATTCTATTAGCAAGTCATCATGGATCAAGAAGTTTCATAGACCATGATTCATACGAACATTATTATGTTGATCATATAAAATCCATTAATCCAGACATGACAATTATTTCTGTAGGAGACAATCCACATGGTCATCCTGATGACCAAGCAATAAAATATTATGAAAAATATAGTAATGGGTCTGATCAAGGTAATAAAGTATTTACCACAAAAGATAATGGAAACATACATATTCAACTAAAAGGAAATGGTTCATGGAGTTTGAATCAAAATCAATAGGTGTAATAATAATGGAAAATCAAAATAAATTATCAGAGAAAGAAAAGGATGAATTTGTTGAAGAATTAAATCTTACTCCTGAAAAGATAAAAGAAGACATGGAGAAGATGAAAGGAGTTGAAGGTTTTCCTATAGGGGACGATGAAGACATTCTGGAACTATCTAATCCCCCATATTATACTGCTTATCCAAATCCGTATATTAAGAAATTCATCGAGAAATATGGTAAACCATACAATGCTGAGACTGATGATTATAAATGTGAACCATTTTTAGGTAATGAATCTCATGGAAGAACTGATAGTGTTTATAATATTCATTTTTACCATACAAAAGTACCACCTCAAGCGATATCTACATATATTAAACATTATTCTGAAAAAGATGATCTTATTTTAGATTTTTTTGCAGGAAGTGGTATGACTGGTGTAGCAGCTTTGAGACATAACCGAGTACCTATCTGTATTGATTTAAGCCCATTTGCAACTTTTATTCAAACAAATAATTTAAAAGAAATTAATCTAAACAAATTCAAAGAATTTAGTAATGTAATATATGACAAAGTATATGCCGAATATTCTTATCTATATCAGATTTCTGAAAATGACACTACTCAAAGAAATTTTACGGTTTGGAGCGAAGTACAAATATGCAAATTTTGTAATAAAGATTATCTTTTTTATAAAGCAAATGTTGTAGGTAAAGAAATTGAATGTCCCCATTGTAATATCCGTATAAAAATAAATCAACTAAAATGCAAAATTGATTCTGAAGGAAAAGGAATATTTGAACCTGTTGAGATTCATTATATCGAAAAAAACAAAAGAGAAGTACTGGACATTAACAACTACGAAGAGAAAATAAAAAAAGAGATAAAAAATCTGACTATTCCTTTTTGGCACCCAATAAATAAGATAATCTCAGGATTTAATACTCAACAACCAATGAGATCACACGGGTTTAAGACGGTTTCAGATTTCTTTACAAAACGTAATTTACTTGTTATAGCTGCATTTTTTCATAAAATAAGAACTTATGATATAGAAGAAGAATATAAACATAAATTAATTTATGCATTAACTGCATCAATGATGAGACTTACTGTTTTAAATAGATACATGCCTAGTCATAATAGGCACGTTGGACCTCTTTCTGGAACATTATATGTGCCTAAACTATATGCTGAAATCAATCCTTTTAAAAATTTTAAAGAAAAAATAGACTCAATTCTTAAGGCAGATTTTGATTATAAAGCAAATAAATATTTTGTTTCTACACAATCTGCTACAAAATTATCAAATATTCAAGATAACTCAATAGATTACATTTTCGTGGATCCACCATTTGGAGATAATTTAATGTATTCTGAGCTTAATTTTCTTTGGGAATCTTGGATAAAAGTATTTACAAATAATGAAAAAGAAGCTATTGTAAATAAAGTGCAAAATAAAACTGAACAAGAATACTATGATTTAATGCTTTACTCTTTACAAGAAGGGTATAGGGTTATTAAACCAAACCGGTGGATTACGCTTGAATTCCACAATTCAAGAGCTTCTATTTGGCGGATTATTCAAGAATCTTTGGTTAAAGCCGGATTTATTATAGGTCAAGTTCTAACATTAGATAAACAAAAAGGAACAACAAAGCAGTTGAGCTATGCTGGTTCTGTTAAAAACGATCTTGTAATCAACGCATACAAACCGTCTGAAGAATTTAGGAATGTTTTCTTGAAAAAAGCAGGTCTTAATATGGAAAGAGAATTTATCTTAATGCACCTGGATAAGCTTCCAATTGAACCTAATGTTGAGAGAACACAACAGATGCTTTATTCTAAATTATTAGCACAATATATCCAGAATGGCTTTGAAGTAAGGATGGATGCTTCTGAATTTTATGGTTTGCTAAAAAATAATTTCATCGAAAGAGATGGCTTTTGGTTTAATTCAAACCAAATTTCTGAATATGAAAAAAGAATTAAATTATCAAAAACTATAAAGAAATTTGATATTAGTCAAACTATTTTATGGATTAATGATGAAAAATCTGCAATCATTTGGTTAGCTAATTTTTTAAGAACACCAAAAACATATAGTGAAATCCAACAAGAATATTTTCCAAAAATTAGCCAGACAGATGATACTATGCCTGATTTAAAACAAATTTTAGAAGAAAACTTTGTTACTGAGGATGGCAAATATAGGCTTCCATCAATCAATGAAAAGAAAGAAAGAGAAGATGTGCGGAATAAACGTCTAATCAAAGAATTTAATGAAATATTACAAGAAGCTAAATCTGGTAAGAAGATTAAGGAAGTAAGAAAAGAAGCCCTGTTATATGGTTTAATGGAATTGTACAACAAAAGAGATGTTGATCAAATTAAAATTCTTGGTTCCAAATTAGACAAGAAGATCATTGAGTCTGATGATGAAATTTATGCAATTATAGATTGGGCAATGACTAAAGAGGATTAACTATGACTAACGGGCTAATAAAAGATGGTAAGTTTATTTTATCGGATGAAAACTTAGAAAAAAGCATCTTAAAAAGTCTGTTCATGGACATAAACAGTAAAAAATCCTTGAATAAAGCAAAGATATATTTTGACAATAATGGACTAACACTAAATAAAATCCTAACAGATTTCAAGAAACTAACAAATAAAAAAGAGGAACAATTTTGGAGTAAATTCTTGGATATTCTTAATGCAACCTATAATGATGTCAACAAAGAGGATATGATAAAGCTATTAAAAAAAGATTTCCCAACTTTCATTGACAATGTTCTTAAAATCAGATTTGACCACTTATTTACTCCTGATTTTACACAAGATTTCAACAGCGATAAGGAAAATAAGAATTGGGAAGAAGAAATAAAGAAGGACCATATTGTCTTAAAAGATGGAAATGAGCTTAAAATACTCTGGTATGAAAAATGGGAAGAAAGAGGAAATACTGAACCATACACTCCTGGACAACATTTATATTATCCCATTACTCTAGTAAAAATTAATGGAGACAAAAAAACAATCGAATACACCGGAAGCAAAACAAATAAATCTAGAATAGAGAATAAATTAAAGCAAATTAGTGAATCCCCTGAACTGATATCTGACAAGACATACCCCTCTGAAAAATTCACATTAGATATCAGATGTTTCTTAAATAATCTTAAGAAAAACAATATGTTCATTAGGAAACTAATCTATCTAAGCCCAAAATTATTTATCTGTGTTAAATCAAATGATATTCTTAACATTGAGAATACAATAGACTCAAATTATTTTTTGAAGGATTATCTTGATTTTATCAATCTCAAAGAGATTGAACTTGTCTATTACAAAGAAATCAACAAAAGGTTAGTGGAATTCCCATTTCGTCTGAGAATAACCAAAGAATTGAAAAATAGATATTTTAAAATAAATTATACCCCTCTTTCAAGAAAGAAAGATTGTGAGTATATTTCTGATGAGATTAAAAAAATTATAAAAAGCATGAGTTTAGAATGTGGTAAATGCTATGCATTACCTTTAGATTATTATTTTGAAGAATTGTTCAAATCTAATAAAGAATATTCAAAAAAAAATGGCTTTAAAAATATTATAGAAAGGGATCCAGACAATATCACTATAAAAAAACTGATAGCAAAGAATATTTTAAATTCTGATCCTTTCATGTTTGATGAAGATAAGTTTATCACATATTTATCAAATGAAATAAGAAAATACAAAGAAAAAAGGATTGATGTGAATGGAAATTTCTTTGAGATTCTAAATGTTAAAAAAGTCAACAATTTTATGGAAATTGACTGTAAGTGGTATTCGGACAAGAACAATTTTAACAAATTTCATAGAATAGTTCTACCATTAAGAGGCAATCCTGTCAGAGGTTACAATAAAATCCTCAATCCGATACTGACAAATCTCAATTATTACGAAATACTAAGTAACGACAATAATCCAGAGAAGTGTGTCACATATTTTTACTCACATATTTCCCATTACTTAAGAACTCAATATTCAATCATATTGGAGAAAGAAGTAAACTTTGCTAAATTCATTCTTCAAGATTATTTAAAAAACATGAAACTATATGAGCCAAAAAAAGAAGGATATAGAGTTGAAAAAGCTATTAATGTAATTTTGAAATATATTTATAGAAACTTTATACCTTTAGGTGGAGCAAACCGACCAGATGGATATCTAATTACTCAAAAAGAAAATTGTTATATCCTTGATTCCAAACAACATAAGGAAATAAATCAACAAGAAGTAGGTAAGGTTCTTCGTTACATGAAAAAGTATACAAAAAAAGATAACTTACCTGATGTTAAAGGTGGCTTTATGGTCGTATCATTAACAAAACTAAAAACTAATAGTCTTAATGCTAAAGCACAAGACTACTGGGTTGATGACAAAGACATTTATCTTTCATTTGTCACAGTCGAGTTTATCATCGAATACTTGGATTTCTATCAAATTAATATAAATAAGATTTGCTCCAGTTCAGATTTAATAAAACAGTTTTTAGAGATTCTCGATGTGATTATTAACAAATCGGTGCGTGCAAACGAAGCTGATAAAATAAGAGAGTTTGAAAAGAAAAAACTTAAAGAATTTCAACAAAAGTTAAACCGACATAATTATTATCCACATGAGAGGAATGAAGAGTAAAAATGAAAATAGGAGATCTCGTTAGAAGTCCAGATTATAAAGATTTGGACCAGGGAAGAATCATCAATGTTACTGAAATAGATGGAACTAAATATTATGAAATATATTTCTCGAAAACTAAAGATACGTTGACATTAGAAGAAAAAGATCTTCAGAAGATTACAACTCCTCTTGAAAAATTACAAAAACAGGAATATGATCCTAGTCCATTGCTTAAGCTTAGAATGATTGCAGAGAAGATTGACTCTTTAATTTATCAAGATAAAGTTATTACAGCTAATAATTTTAAGATAGTTCCATTACCTCATCAAGTTCTGGCAGTGAATCATGTTTTAGGCCAGTTTAAACCAAGATGCTTAATTGCTGATGAGGTTGGATTAGGTAAAACAATAGAAGCTGCATTAATCTATGAAGAGCTTAAATTAAGAAATGTTGTAAAACGGATTCTAATAATTACTCCTGCAGGTCTTACTGAACAATGGAAAGATGAGATGAAAACTAAGTTTAACGAGGATTTCTCAAAGATTGATAAGAATTCTTCTGAAGCTTTAAAATCATTACATGGTAACGTGAACATATGGAAAAAATATGATAGGGTGATTACTTCATTAGATTTTCTAAAGCCTAAAGCATTGAAAGATTCTTTATCTGATAGTATAAAGAAAAAAAGAGAGGAACATAACAGATTCATTACTGAAAATTGTATAAATGCACATTGGGATATGGTTATATTTGATGAAGCACATAAATTAAGCAAAGATTCAGATGGAGCAGAAACATCAAGATATAAAATTGGAAAATCCCTATCAGAAACAGTTCCTATCTTTTTGCTATTAACGGCTACACCACACCAGGGTGATTCATCTAAATTTAGACATCTGCTGGGATTAATTGATGAATACAAATTTTATTCTCCTGAATCATTAAATCCTGAAAATGTGAAGTCAGTAACTGTAAAGAATAAAAAAAGAGCGGCTACAGATTTTAAAGGGAATTTACTTTTCAAATCCAGAATAACTAGTATTGTAAAGATTAAAAGAGATGAAAAGGATATAGAAGTTGAACTATATAATGAAGTTAGCAAATATATTGCGGAATATTATAATCTCGCTTCAAGAGAGGGAAATTTTGCTTTTATGTTCTTACTGATTTTATATCAGAGAATGGTTTCAAGTAGCTCCAGGGCTATTTACAATGCATTAAACAACAGGTTAAAAATGTTGGAAGGGATTCAATTAGAAAATAACAAACCTAATCCTAATGTTGAAGATGATTTCGAAGAACTTAATGGTCAGGAAGCTTATGAACAATTAACACAAAAAGTTACTAAAGAAAATCTTGTTGCCATACAATCTAAAGTTAGAGAGGAAATTGAATTACTAACAAAATGTGTTGCATTAGCTAAAAAGACCAGTTTTGGAAGACAAGATTATAAGATAAGAAAAACTCTCGAGATTATTGATGAAATAAAGAAGCGTGAAAATAATCCAAAAACTAAGTTTTTAATTTTCACTGAATTCGTATCTACCCAATATTATCTAGGTGAAATCTTAGAAAGTGTGGGATATAAAGTTGCATATTTAAATGGGCGTATGAACTTAGATAAGAAAATTGAAGCTAAACTCCAATTTAAAGAAGATCATCAGATTCTTATTTCTACTGAAGCAGGGGGAGAAGGAATCAACCTACAATTCTGTCATGTGATAATTAATTTTGACCTCCCATGGAATCCAATGAGAATCGAACAAAGAATTGGAAGGCTTGATAGGATTGGGCAGAAAAAAGATGTTTTGGTTTTCAATTATATTATTGAAAATACAGTAGAAGACAGAGTTCATGAAGTTTTACAGGAAAAACTTGATAGGATAGCTTCTCAATTTGGAGAAGATAAAAAAGCAGATGTCCTAAATATGTTACAAGATGAGTTTCATTTTGATAAAATTTACATTGATGCATTACGTCACAATCAACAAAAAATCCCTGACTTGGAAAAAATTGGAGAAGAAATTTTCAATAGGGCAAAAGAGATATTAGAAAAACAGGATTTCTTAGTCCCATTTTCTGATAAAAAAGATATTAAAGAAATAGAAAAATCTACTGTTGAAAATGAATCAAATATTATTAAAAATTTGGTTGAAACCTATGCCAAATTTAATAATTTTGATTTTAAAGAGTATTCAAAGAAAAAGAACATTTTTTATACAGATGTACCGATTTTTGAAACAAAGATAAAAAATGCAGTATTCAATAAAGATTTAGCTATTGAAGATGAAAGTTTAGATTTAATTAATATAACTCATCCATTGGTTAAAGAAATTACGAATGAGTTGATTAAACGAGAATCTTTAACTTTTAATATAGAAATTAATAAATCCAAAGAAGAGAAAGAAGGAATCTTATTTTATTATAGGTTAGATTTAACTAACAATGAAAACTTTCTCAGACGTTTCTTAATTCCAATATTTATTGATAGTGATTTAAAATATAATTCAAAATTAAGTGAATATTTCTCAAAAAATATTGGTTTTGAGTTTAAAACTGGTTTAAATAATAAGAAAATGAATGATAAATCAGAAGAGGCTATGAATGAAGCAATTAAATCTCTTAATCTAATCATCAAAGATCAGTTTGCTAATACTAAACTTGAATTAATAAAAAAAATTGAGGATGAACAAAATAAATTCAAACAATATTTTAAAGATAAGGAAAACGCAATACAAAAGATTGCAATTGAAAATATTAAAGAAGCAAAATTAAAAGAACTTAACCAGCACAAGATTTCAGAGAAAATTAAATTAGATAAACGAAAAAATCTTGTTCCTAAAATAAAATTGATAGCTGTTGCTCAAGTACATTTCAAAAGAGGATAATAAATAATGAAAAAGTGGTATAGTGGGATTTTAAAAGATTTAAGGAAACTTGGAGATAAAATATTTGTTATAGATAATCTTGGATTACTTAATGAAAAAAATCTATTTAAAGAACTTATAAATCAATATAAAATTCACGAATATAAAGATGATGGTTCACTTTACTTGTTTTTTAACAAAAATAAAGAAAAAAAGATTCTAATAATATCTTCTAAGAATATTCAAAGAGATTTTATTGATAAAAATTTTCAAATAAAAGAATTAGTGTTGAGAAATATATTCCCTGATTTAGATGTTGACATTATTAAAGAATTGGACATTAGTTATTATCAAACACTTTATAATGATTATACTGAGAGGAAGAATCAAGGTCTTGTTATAGGAAGTACGGAAGACTTTGTTTTGAAATGTGTATGGGGCATAGATTTAGGTAAATTACATTCAAACACTGAAAATCTGAAAATAGCTTTAGCATATATAGTAGATAATAAAGATGTGCCTGAGTTAATTATTAATAAAATATCAAAAAAGCTTTCCGTAAATATTAGTGAATTAAGAAATAAACCTAATGATTTTATTAGTTGGGTAAAAGGTCTCTTAAAAGAATATCTTATCGAAAAACAAAGGAATGAGGTTTTGGTTTATGACTTATCAAACCCAATTATCCAATTTTATCTTATTAAGATTAGTATGAAATCTGATATTAACTTGCCTATCCCTAGTGATTTAATCTCCAATGAAAATTGGTTGTCTAAATTTCAGAAAGAACCCAATAGACAAGAAATAAAAGAAAGTATATTTACTTTAATCACTTTTTATAGAAATAAAATGAATGAATTATTGAAAAAAGAATTTGATTTTAATGAAATAGATGACATCTTAAAAGTGTCTAGAATGTTTTGTGAAATTGTATATTTAATTCAGATTAATGATTTTGATTTCGATGATTTTATTAAACTAGATAAAGAGTATGATGATTTTGACAAGTTATTTAGGGAGAAATTAGTGAATGAAAGAACTAATAATTATGAATCTTTATTTTATTCTTCTACTTCAGACAAGCCATTAACAGTAGATAAAGTTTTAGATTTTGCCAAAAATAAATTCAAAAATAAAATAGCATTGATTGTTATGGATGGTATGTCATTCGATGAGTGGTTTATCTTAAAAGACGAACTAAAAGGATTTAAAATTACTGAAAGTGAAATATTTGCAATCATACCGACAATCACTGGTTTTTCCAGAACATCAATTTTTTCAGGGAGAACACCTAAAGAATTTATGAATGAAAAGTTTCAATTTAATGAAGAAAAAGAATTCTTTTCTGCCATGGAAAGGATTAACTTTAATAAAAATAATGTAATATATGGGAATTTAAATCTAAAAAACAATACTTTAAAAACTAGTAAAAAAGATATTCAGCTAGAGCATCTTAAAGGGTATGATTTTATTGGAATAGTATGCAATCTTTTTGATGATTTAAGCCACGATAAAGTCATAACTAATTCAGGTAAATCAATATTTTATAAAAATATTAAGAATAATATAGTCTCTTCTTCTTTGATAAAGCTGTTTAAACAATTAAAAAATGATGGATATAATATACTAATCACTGCAGATCATGGCAATATTTTCTGTGAAGGTAATGGAATTAGTTCCAATAAGAATTTAGAAATTGATAAGAGATCCTCAAGATGTTTATTCTTTAATAACGAAAATTTTGCTGAAAAAGTTACTAATGCAAATTATATAAATACATTTTCGTATAAATATTCCATGTTGCCATCAGGATTGACATTAATCCTCCCAATAAAGAATCAATGTTTTATTAAAAAACAAGATTATAAAATTACTCATGGAGGTATTTCCCCTGAAGAATTAATTGTACCTTTGGTGATATTACAATGATGATAGGACTTGATAGATCATTTAAACCTGAATGGGTTTATAAAATTCTAAAATTAAGTAAACCTGGGCAAAAATATAAAGATCTTGAGCCAGAATTTAATTCCATTATTGAAATTGATGGTTTGAAATCTAAAAAGAATATTATGACAATAATAAGAAGATACTATTTGAGATTGTATAGAAAAAATGGAGAAGAGTTTTTTGATAAAAATCATTTATATTGGTTATCTATAAAATATTCTTTTGATACTATAAAACCATTGTTACTGTTCATCTTATTGTGTAGATGTGACATAGCTAAATTTATACAAGAAAAAATTAATTTGAAATATTTACACAACGGCCATTTAGATAGACAAGCATTGTATATTTCGGCTATGCAAAAATATGGTGATCGCCGTGTTGTTAAATATGCTGTAGGTTATTATTTGAGAATATTGCAAGATTTTGATATTCTTGACCCAAATAAGAAAGGATATGTTTGGTTAAATAAGAAGGTAGATTGTCCAAGTTATTTACTTAAAGAGATGGTATTACTTTATGGGGCGTATTTAAATTTAAAGGAAATAAATGTCCAGACTATGATCAATTCTACTCCATTTACATATATAACAACATCTGGGATAGAAGATGTTTTAAGAGAATATAATTCTAGCGAATGGGCATATCAAAAAAGATTAAATGCGACTAAGATTATAATTAAGAGAAATATTGATGCTTAAAGAGATAGTGGTTTATATCATTTATTAAAATTAAGAACTTTCCCCATTAAATTATCATCCTCTTTTTCTTAGAATTTGTCTCTGTTCTTTTCATTAATGAGTTCATACAGTTTTCATAATTAGTTTTATTTTCCATTCTCAGCACATCATGATAATTAAAAAAAGAGGCATTACGCCCCCTCCTTAACCTCCATCACCTTCTCATAATATTTTGTCGGTTTAATATCCGTTATTATGGTTCGGTGGATAACATACTTTCCATCCTTACTCTTGCCAATATGTGTCTCCACTATCGGTCTATTCTGTCCCATCTGTTCATTTTTGTTTTCCATTTTGTTCTACCTCCAAAGGTTTATTTTTTGTTTTGTGAAAATTATCTGCAACGAAATCAAGTATCCATTGCAATGTCTGTATCACTAGAATCAATGCCAATATCCCTACTCCCAGCCAGCGAAAGAAAAATACAATCCTATCTGAAACTACAGGTAAAAAATCTAGTCCAAAACTCAAAGATAATAGTATCACTGGAATTATCAATCGTATGAAAAATTCCTTAGTTGTCGTTTGTTTAATCATTTTTTATCAACCTCCATATTCTGTTTCAAAGTTTCAAAATTATTAGGTCTTAGTACGGGCAAGTTTTGAACCTCGAAAC
>JAHJDQ010000201.1 GCA_018812355.1 Nanobdellota archaeon
ATTGATAATAATGAAGAAAATGATGGGTGTGGGGCATCTAATTGTATTTTTTTAGGAAGGAATAAATCTCTGACTGCGCTTTCAATGGCCATGACCCAAGCTTCTAAACAAAAAGAGATGAAATTTATGTTTTTTGATTCGGTTACTACTTTACTAATTTATAACAAATTAGATTCTGCTGAACGATTCATCCATTATTTTATTAATAAAGTTAGAAATTTAGAGATTTTAATGATTATAATGTCGGTAGAAGAAGACAAAACAAAAAAAATACTTCCTCTTTTGACTCAATTTTGTGATGGTTTAATCAAGGTTTAGATTCTGCGTAGCAGTCTATATGTCTGAAAGACTGAACTCCCCCCTCGTTACGTTGGCAAAAATTTGGGAGAGCATAGCGAACCGTTTATACAATGTTATGTTTAGTCACGAAGTGATTGGTTTTCTTTCCGTTTTTAGACGTATAAACGAAGGCAATAGCATTAAAAATATTTACGGCACTAGCCTCGTTAGAGGTAACAAAAGATTGTATTTAACGGCAGTTTTATGAGAAGTTCTTTAAGTTGCGTAGCAACATTAAAGAATTTGGGTGAGTAACGCAGGGGCTTTGATGCCCCGAGTAACGCAACCGCATAAAACTTGTTATACGTAGCAGACCTTTGATGGTCTGCGGAGTTTTTTATTTGTCGGGAATGTAGTTGGTACTGTAGTTTTTTTAATGAATCGTTATTAATAACTGCGTAGCAGAGTAAAAGTCCGTAGGACAGGGGGGAATTTAGTTTATTCTAAAGAACAAAGATAAAGAGGCTTAAGAGTTAGGTTTAGTTTAAATCTATGGAGACCATTTATATAATCTATTCCCAAAGATTTTTAAAATAAAAGGTATTTTATTAATTTATGAATAGGAAACAATGGTTTGTGTTGGTACTTGGTCTTATAGTAATACAAACAATTTTTATTAGTTTTGATTCAATGTCTCCTCTTTCTTGTGGTATAGAAGGTAAACCGTTAGATACTGGTGATGTTTGGTGTGTTATAAATGCAGAGATGTTTGACCCATTTATTTGGTTAATTGGATTTTTAATTCCCGTTTTTATAATCTGTGGTTTTTTAGAACCTAAAAAATGACAGATCCAAAAGACCATTTTAAAGAGGAATATTTAAACAAATCAGAAAGAGATTTAGTTATCAAACATATTGGAACAGATAATTCATTTAGAAGAGAAGATATAAGATTAGACATGAATAGAAGGTTAGTAGAAGAAATAAGAAATTTCAACAAAAAATCATCTAAACAAACTAATTGGGTTATTGGATTAACTGTTGCATTAGGAATAATTGCTATACTTCAATTGATATTACTTTTTAGATAATGGAATCATAATTGCGCATTTTGACATCAACTTATTTTCATTTGCCGCGCATTTTGACATCTATTTTTAAAAATGTCTGAAAAAAAGCAAAAATAAGCACAAAATAGCAAAAAAATAACCGCGCATTTTGACATCAGTATTTTTAAAAATCCCGCGCATTTTGACAAAAGTTTAAATAATAGAAAGTTTTTCACCCAAATATGAAGAAAGTTAATCCAAAAGTGTTCTCAAAATCTCAGACAGATTTAGCTGGAGAGATATTACGTAACCCATTAAGTTCAGAAGAAGATAAGAACAATGCTTTAGAAGTATTAAGTAATTGGAGAGGAGCACATAGTTATCCTATGCATGTGTTTAAACAACGATTAAAAAATGTTTCTGAGAAAATAGATCAAGACGCATTATCTGCACAGCGGCTTAAACGTGTACCATCTATTATAAAAAAGATTGACCGAAAGTATAATGGTAAAAAAGCCACTATGAAACTAACACAAATGCAAGATATAGCTGGGTGTCGGGTTGTTATGTCAGATGTATTATTAGCCAAAAAACTTTATCAAGAGTATTACATAAAAAGTGATTTAAAGCATAAAAAAGTGAATGAGAAAGATTATATAGCTCATCCAAAAAAAGATGGATATAGAAGCATTCATTTAATTTACAAATATTATAGTGATAAAGGGAAGGTAGATTATAACGGGCTATTGGTTGAAGTTCAAATAAGATCTAAATTACAACATATCTGGGCCACAGCAGTTGAAACTGTTGACTTTTTTACAAGACAAGCCATAAAGTCAAACCAAGGACAAGAAGATTGGATTGATTTTTTTAGATTAGTAAGTTCCGCATTTGCTAAATTTGAGGATTGTCCAACCATACTTGGAACTCCAGAAGATGAGAAGCAACTTTACTCATTAATCAAACAAAAAGAAATAGAGTTACAAGTCAGAGCGAAAATGAGTCATTGGACCAAATCCATTAAACTTTTTGATAATTTAAAGAATAAAAAGAATTTACATTTTTTTCTTTTGGAACTAGATACAATTCAAGAAAAATTAACAATATCTGCGTATTCAAAAAGACAAGAACAAAAAGCAATCCTAGATTATTCAACAGCAGAGAAGAAGATTTATGGCAAGAGGGAATACGATGTTGTCTTAGTGGGAGCAGACACTGTCAAAGACTTAAAGAAAGCGTATCCTAATTATTTTTTAGATACAAAGGAGTTTTTGATTTATCTTAATAAAATTTTAAATAAATATTCAGATTAACCATTTCCTATTATTTAAGTTAATAAATACAGTAGTATTTTTACCCGATTCCCCCCCGTTTAGATTCATTAAAAAAATTTGGGAGAGTGAAACGAAC